>CALMDF010000054.1 GCA_937864895.1 uncultured Holophagales bacterium
GACCCGCGGACTCTCTCGAACGACTTCGTCCGCTGCGTCCTGGAGGACGGGAGCGGAGCTCTCTGGGTCGGGACCCAGGGGGGAGGGCTGAACCGCCTCGACCGGGCGACGGGGACCTTCACGCGGTGGCGCTCGGACCCGACCGATCCCGGGAGCCTCTCGAGCGACTTCGTCTTCGCCCTCCACGAGGATCGGGCCGGGACCCTCTGGGCCGGGACGTTCGGAGGGGGGCTGAACCGCCTCGACAGGTCGACGGGCCGGTTCACGCGGTTCACCACGAAGGAGGGACTGCCGAGCGATGCGATCTACGGGATCCTCGAGGACGAGAGGGGGCGCCTCTGGATCAGCACCGTTCGGGGGCTCTCCTGTTTCGACCCGCTCGAGGCGACGTTCCACAACTACGACACCCGCGACGGCCTCCAGGGAGACGAGTTCAACGGGGGGTCGGTCTACCGGAGCTCCCGGGGAGAGATGTTCTTCGGAGGAATCCACGGATTCAACGCCTTCTTTCCGTCGCAGATCGCCGTGCGGACCGACCCGGCCCCGGTCGTCCTGACGGAGCTGCTCCTCTTCAACCGGCCGGTCGCGCCGGGCGAACGGATCGGCGACCGCGTTCCCCTGACCCGGTTCGTGACGTACCAGGACGAGATCGTCCTTTCCCACGAGGATGACGTCGTCTCCATCGAGTTCGCCGCGCTCCACTTCGCCGCGCCCGAGAAGAACCGTTACGCCTTCCGCCTCGACGGCTTCGACCGCGACTGGATTCCCGCGCGGGCCGACCGGCGCGTCGCGACCTTCACCGCCCTGGCGCCCGGCGAGTACCTCTTCCGCGTGAAGGCCGCCAACCCCGACGGCGTCTGGGGCCAGGAGGAAGCTCGCCTGAAGATCGTGGTCACGCCGCCCTGGTGGGGAACGTGGTGGTTCCGCCTCGGAATGCTCCTCGTTCTCGCAGGCACGATCGTCGTCGCGCTCCGGAGGAGGATGCGGACGGTGAGCCTGGAGGCGGCGATGAGGGCGGCGCACGACGCGCAGGTGGCGGTGATGCCGAGAGACGATCCGCGCGTCGCGGGCTTCGAGGTCTCGGGCGTCTGCATTCCCGCGCTCGACGT
This sequence comes from uncultured Holophagales bacterium, assembly GCA_937864895.1. Taxonomy (GTDB): domain Bacteria; phylum Acidobacteriota; class Thermoanaerobaculia; order UBA5066; family UBA5066; genus UBA5066. The sequence goes on from CALMDF010000054.1 coordinate 1,110, forward strand.
CGGAGGCGACTTCTTCGACTACGTGAGGACGGGAGGAGAGGAGTCGCCGCTTGCGATCGTCGTCGGGGACGTGTCGGGAAAGGGGACGCGCGCGGCGATGACGGCGGCGATGTCGGGCGGGATGGTGAACGCTCTCGCGAGGCGCGGAGATCCCCTCGAGGAGGTGATGGGGCAGGTGAACGCCGCACTGAGGGCGAAGATCGAGAAGAGGATGTTCGCCGCGGTCTGCCTCGCCTCGCTCGACCCGGGCCGGAGGGAGGTGACGTTCGTCAACGCCGGCCTCTGCGAGCCGCTCCTGCGTGCAGGGGACGCCGCGAGATACCTGTCCTCCGCGGGGACGCTCTTCCCGCTCGGCGCCTACAGCGATGTGAGCTACCAGAGCCGGACAGTCCCGCTCTCCCGAGGCGACGTCCTCGTCTTCTACACGGACGGCATTCCCGAGGCGGAGGGCCGCGGCGGCGCCCAGTGGGGCTACGACGCGTTCGCGGGGTTCCTGCGCGGCCTGCCGGCCGCCGCCCTCTCGGCGCGCCAGCTGCGCGACGCGATCGTCCGCGAGGTCGCGCGCATCACGGGGAGGACGCGGCCCGCGGACGACGTGGCGGTCGTCGTCGTGAAGGCCCTCTGAGGCTCAGGAGGAGCCGAGGGCGACTTCGCGCGCGACGGCGACGATCCCGGCGAGGGCGTCCGCGCCGGGACGGGCCCCGCCGGCGGTGAGCCGGAAGGCGGCTTCCTTCAGGGCGCCGTCCTCGGCCTCGGGGTCTCCGAGGAGCTCCGCGAGCGCCGCGATCGGAACAGGAAAGCCGCCCCGGGCGGCGTCGTCGAGGACCTTCGCCGTCGACGGCGAGGAGCCGGAGGGGACGAGACCGGCAAGCGAGGCCTGGAAGGCTGCGACCGCGGGCTCGGGGAGGAGCCTTCCGGCGGCGAGGCGTCGTGCGGCGGCGGCGAGGCCGACGAGCATCTCCTCCCCGGCGGGGGCGGGGGCGGGGCCGAGGGCGACGAGGCCGACGGCCTCCCTCCGGAAGGTGGCGGCCGCGTTGACGCCGGCCACGAGCCGGGTGGAAAGGGCCCCGAGGCGCGTGGCGACCCAGCGGACGAGAACGGCGTCGGCGGGGAGCTCGCCGGGGGCGTTCCCCGTGACGAGGGCGAGCGTACGGGCCGGGAGCGGAAGGATGGCGACGTGGTGGGCCAGCGTCGGGCGGTCGACCGGCCGGAGGAGGGCGAGCTTCCTCGAGCCGGGGGCGAACGCCGTCGCGGCGGCGGGTGTGGCGGGGGTCGGGAGGGAGAGGACGCTCACGTGTGGCTCGTGGCGGCGGACCGTTCCGTCGCGGGCGCTTGGAAGGGCCGCCGGGCCTGTGATGTTACGCCGCTTCTGCGATGCAGCAAAGAGCGGGAGCCGGTGGCTTTACGATCCTCCTGCGATGACGCCCGCCCGCCCCGCGCCCCCGGCCGCCGTCCGTCTCGTCGCCGGGAGCTTCACCTTCCTCCTCTTCGCCACCAACACCGTCGTCCTCTGCCTCGTCCTCTACGCCGCGACGCTCCTGAAGTTCGTCGTCCCCCTCGCCGGATGGAGACGGCTCGTGTCCCGTCTCCTCGTGGCCATCGGGAACGCCTGGATCGGCGTCAACACCTTCTGCCTGCGGATCACGCAGCCGACGGTCTACGACGTGGAGGGGCTCGAGGGGCTCCGGCGGGACGCCTCGTACCTCGTGATCTCGAACCACCAGTCGTGGGTCGACATCCCCGTCCTGCAGGGGGTCTTCCTCCGTCGGCTCGCGTTCCTCCGCTTCTTCCTCAAGCAGGAGCTCATCCGGGTCCCGATGCTCGGGATCGCCTGGTGGGCCCTCGACTTCCCGTTCATGAAGAGGCACTCGCGCGAGGCGGTCGAGAAGAACCCCGCGCTGCGCCTCGAGGACCTCGAGGCGACGCGGCGCGCCTGCGAGAGATTCCGTCACGCGCCGGCGGCGATCCTCAATTTCGTCGAGGGGACGAGGTTCACGCCCGCCAAGCACGAGAGGAGCGGCGCCGAGTACCGCCACCTCCTTCCCCCGAAGGCGGGGGGACTCGCCTTCGCGGCGAGCGTCATGGGTCCGCAGCTGAAGGGAATCGTCGACGTGACGATCGTCTATCCCCACGGCCGGCCGACCTTCTGGGACCTGATCTCCCTGGGCCTGCCCCGCGTCGTCGTCCGGGTCCGGGAGCTCCCGATCCCCGGGGACTGGTTCGCCAGCGACTACACGGAGAACGCGGAGTTCCGCGAGGGGGTCCAGGCCTGGATGAGAAGGCTCTGGGACGCCAAGGACGAGACGATCTCCGGCCTCCTTCTCCCCCGGGACGCTTCGGCCGGCCCCTCGGGGCGCTCACGGGCCGGTTGAATTAGACTTCGCCCGCGTTGAAAACGCCTTCCGGCGAGGCCCCGGCCTCGCATCCTCCATCCGGATCGAACTCCGGGGCGTTCGAAGCGGGACCGCTGCCGACGGAGAAGGTCCACCTCCCGCCGGCCCCCGAGGGGAAGTACCTCGCGATCCTGACGCTCGGCGCCCTCGGCGTCGTCTTCGGCGACATCGGCACGAGCCCCCTCTACGCTCTTCGCGAGTGCTTCGTCGGGCACCACCCGATCCCGCCGACGCCCGGGAACGTCCTGGGAATTCTCTCGCTGATCTTCTGGGCCCTCGTCCTGACGATCTCGGTCAAGTACCTGGCGATCGTCCTCAGGGCCGACAACCGGGGGGAAGGCGGCATCCTCGCTCTCATGGCCCTTCTCCGCCCTCCGGCGGGGTCGGGGCTGGGGCGTCACGCGCTCCTCGTCGTCCTCGGGCTCTTCGGCGCCGCTCTCCTCTACGGCGACAGCATCATCACGCCGGCGATCACCGTCCTCTCCGCCCTGGAAGGGCTCGAGGTCGTCACCCCGGCCTTCACGCCCTACATCCAGCCGATCGCGATCCTGATCCTCCTCGCGCTCTTTTCCTTCCAGAAGTGGGGGACCGCCGGGATGGGGGCCATCTTCGGGCCGGTCATGCTCCTCTGGTTCGCGGTCCTCGCCGTCCTCGGGGTCGTCCACGTCTTCGACGCGCCCCAGGTGCTGGGCGCGGTGAACCCCCTCCACGCCGTCCGCTTCTTCGCCCACAACGGCGGCGTCGGATTCCTCCTCCTCGGCTCGGTCTTCCTCGTCATCACGGGAGGGGAGGCGCTCTACGCCGACATGGGGCACTTCGGGGCGAAGCCGATCCGGACGGGCTGGTACACCCTCGTCCTGCCATCCCTCCTCCTGAACTACTTCGGCCAGGGGGCGCTCCTCCTGACGAAGCCCGAGACGGCCGCGAACCCGCTCTTCGAGATGGTCCCGAAGTGGGGGCTCGTCCCCCTCGTCATTCTCGCGACGGCGGCCTCGGTCATCGCCTCGCAGGCGGTCATCTCCGGCGCCTTCTCGCTCACGCGCCAGGCGATCCAGCTCGGCTACATGCCGCGCCTCAGGATCGACCACACCTCGGAAAAGGAGATCGGGCAGATCTACCTGCCGTCGATCAACTGGGCGCTCGCCGGCGCCTGCATCTGGCTCGTCCTCTCTTTCCGCAGCTCGGGCGCGCTCGCTGCCGCCTACGGAGTCGCCGTGACGGCGACGATGGGAATCACGACCGTCCTCCTGTACGTCCACGCCCGCAACGCGTGGAAGGTCCCGCGTGCGGTCGCGCTCCCGATCGCCTCGCTGTTCCTCGTCATCGACCTCGCCTTCTTCGGGGCGAACATCGTGAAGATCGCCGCCGGCGGCTGGTTCCCGCTCGTCGTCGCGGGGTTCGTCTACCTCATCATGACGACCTGGAAGAAGGGGCGGGTCATCCTCGCGGAGCGCCTGCGCGAGGCGACGCTCCCGGTCGACGTCTTCCTCCAGGACGTCGAGAAGCGCTCGCCGACGCGCGTGAAGGGAACGGCGGTCTTCATGGACCGCATTCCCGAGGGGATTCCACCGCCCCTCCTCCACAACCTCAAGCACAACAAGATCCTCCACGAGCGCGTCGTCTTCCTGACCGTCGTCACCGACGAGGTGCCCCGCCTGAAGGAGAAGGAACGGACGCGCTGCGAGTTCCTCGGGCCCGGGTTCTGGCGCGTCACGCTCCACTACGGCTTCATGGAGAACCCCGACGTCCCGCGGGCCCTCCGGAAGCTGAAGCTCGACGGCAGGGGATTCGAGCCGATGGACACGACGTTCTTCCTCGGCCGGGAGACCCTCATCGCGAGCAAGCGCCCCGGCATGGCGATCTGGCGCGAGCACGTCTTCGCCTGGATGGCCCGCTCCGAGGGGCGCGCGACGGCGTTCTTCAACATCCCGCCGGGACGCGTCGTCGAGCTGGGCCTCCAGGTCGAGCTCTGACGCCCCCGCCTCAGCGAAGCTCGTCCCTCCGCCGCTTCGCCTCCTCCTCGTCGACCCGCGCGAGGAGGAGGAACCCCGCCACGAAGAGGACGGCCACCGAGAGGATCGCGAGCCGCGACGTGCCCGTCGCCTGTCGCACCGTCGCGAAGAGGAACGTCCCGAGGACCCCCGCGAGCTTGTTGAAGACGG
>CALMDF010000055.1 GCA_937864895.1 uncultured Holophagales bacterium
GCGGCCGCCGACGGGCGCCTTCGCCGGGGGCGGGCGCCAGTGGCCGGGCCCGCCTCTGTAGCCGGCCGGCGGCCCCCGTTTCGGATCACCCGGGGAGAGTGTGGCACAATCTGCGCGGCATCCCGCGGCCGGCCCCATAACCCCCTCGGCCTCGTGCTGCCGGCTCCGGCGCCCGGCCAGGGACCTCGGGGGGAGAGACGAACGCGAGCGTCCCCATGTGCCGGAATGCGTCTACGGGGGTGGCCTCGGCGCGCGACGGCCCGGCCAGGAGGTGTGCGAATACGCAGATGGCCCCGAGGATTCGGAAAGGCCCGGAGTGCCGGCCGAGGCCCGGACGTGCGCGGCCGGCGGATCTGCGATCGTCGATATGCGGCAATCCCAGAATTTCTAGCTGGCCCCTCAGGTGGACACCGTGTGAGCCGGCAAGAAGTCGACGGCCTTTCCGCAGGACTTCTCCGGGAATGGACCGGGCCCGCCGCCGTCCCGAGACGGCGGCGGGCCCGGAGGAGAAGGTCAGTTCGTCGGGGCCGCAGCTGCGGCAGGCTCCTCGACGGGTGGCTTCTCCGGGGCGTTCCAGCCGCCGCCGAGGGCGCGGTAGAGGCGCACGATGGCGACGCGCTGGTCGCGGAGCGCGTTCGCGAAGGCGACCTCGCCGTTGAAGAGCTCTCGCTGGGCGTCGAGGACCTCGAAGTAGGGCGACACGCCGCCGTCGAAGCGGGTGAGGGCCATCTGCTCGGCGTCTCTCAGCGCCTCGACGTTCTTCCGTTGGGCGGAGACGACGCGGCTGGTCGTCTGGATGGCGTTGAGCGAGGTGGCGACGTCGCCGAAGGCGGAGAGCGCGGCCTTCTCGTAGCCGAGCCGGGCCTGCTCCCACCGGGCCTTCGCGGCGTCGAGGTTCCGCCGGAGCTTCCCGCCCTGGAAGATCGGAGCGAGGAGCCCGGCGCCGGCGTTCCACGCGAAGGAGCCGGACTTCAGGAGGTCGGAGAGGTCTCCGCTCTGGAAGCCGAGGGCACCCGTGAGGGAGAGTTGCGGGAAGAGGCTCGCCTCGGCGACGCCAACCTGCGCGTTCGCCGCCCGGAGGACCTGCTCGGCCTCTCTCACGTCGGGCCGCCTCTCGAGGAGCGCCGACGGGAGCCCCGCCGGGACCTCGAGGACCGGGATGTCGCTGATGGGGTTCCCCCGCTCGATCGAGCCCGGGGGCCGGCCGAGGAGGCGGCAGAGCAGGTTCTCGGCCGCGAAGACCGACTGCTCGAGGTCGGGAATCGCCGCCTCGGTCTGGGCGACGGCCGACGCCGACTGGCTCAGCTCCAGCTTGTTCCCGACACCGCCGAGGAGCCGCTTGTCGACGAGGTCGTACGAGGCCTTCCGGCTCTCGAGCGTCCTCCTCGCGGTCTCGAGCTGCATGTCGAGCGAGCGGAGCTGGAGGTACGCCGTCGCGACGTCGGAGACGAGGGAGAGGTAGACGCCGCGCCGGGCCTCTTCGGTCGCGAGGTACTGCGCGGCCGTGGACTCGTTCGTCCGGCGGAGACGGCCCCAGAGGTCGATCTCCCAGGAGACGCCGGCGCTCAGGTCGAAGACGTTCCTCGTCTGGCCGCCTGCTCCTTCGATCGTCGTCTCCGACGACCGGCTGCGCGCCGCCCCTGCGCCGGCGTTCACGTTCGGCCAGAGCGGGTTGATGCCGGCGTACGCCCGGTACTCCTCGACACGGGCGGCCGCGATCTTCAGGTCCTGGTTCTTCTCGAGCGCCTCGGCGACGAGCTTCTCCAGGACGGGGTCGGTCGTCGCGTCCCACCAGGCGAGGTCGGCGAAGGAGGCCTCCGTCGCGGGAACCGCAGCCCCGCGGTGATTCTCCGGGACGATAGTGTCGGGCCGCTTGTAGTCGGGGCCCAGGGCGCAGCCCGAGAGGACGGCGCCGAGAAGAAGGGGAGCGATGAGCTTCTTCATGTCAGTGCCCTCCCCCGACCGTCGGGACGGGCGAGGTCTTCAGGGCGGCCGTCGGGTCCTCCGGGCCGTGCTTCTTCCCGGCGAACTTCTCGACGAGGACGAAGAGGACGGGGACGAGGAGGACGCCGAGGAGGGTGGCGATCGCCATCCCCGCGAAGACCGCCATGCCCATGACCTTGCGCGACTCGGCGCCAGCGCCGGAGGCGCGGACGAGCGGGAGGACGCCGAGGATGAAGGCGAACGCCGTCATGAGGATCGGCCGGAAGCGGAGCTTCGCGGCGTCGAGCGCCGCGGTGACCGCGTCCATCCCCTTCTTCTCGACGTTCTCCTTGGCGAACTCGACGATCAGGATCGCGTTCTTCGCCGCGAGGCCGACGAGCATGATCAGACCGATCTGCGCGAAGACGTTCGAGACGTAGCTGTTGCCGAAGACGTCCGGGAGCAGGTTCCGCGCGGCCCAGAGCCCGAAGAAGGCCCCGAACGCGGCGAACGGCGTCCCGAGGAGGACGCTGAAGGGCATCGCCCAGCTCTCGTACTGCGCCGCGAGGATCAGGAAGACGAAGACGATCGCGAAGACGAAGACGATGCCCGCGGTGCCCGCGGCCTTCTTCTCCTGGTACGACATGTTCGACCAGTCGTAGCCCCAGCCGGAGGGGAGAACCTTGGCCGCCGTCTCCTCGAGGGCCTTGAGGGCCTGGTCGGAGCTGTAGCCCGCGGCGGGGACGCCGCTCAGCTCGGCGGCGCGGTAGAGGTTGAAGCGGGTCGTGAAGTCGGGGCCCGAGACCTCCTTCGTCCTCACGAGCGTGTCGAGCGGGACCATTTTCCCGTCGCCGCTCCTGACGAAGAAGAGCCCGAGCGACTTCGCCGAGACCCGGAACTCGGGCTCGGCCTGCATGAAGACCTTGTAGACGCGGCCGAACCGGTTGAAGTCGTTGACGTAGGAGCTCCCGAGGAGGGCCCCGAGCGTTCCGTTGACGTCGGAGATCGGCACGCCCAGGGTCAGGGCTTTCTGCCGGTCGATGTCGGCGTAGACCTGCGGGACGGTCGCCCGGTAGACGGCCGAGATGCGCCCGATCTCGGGGCGCGTCCTGGCCTCGGCGAGGAACGTCTTCATCATCGCGTCGAGCTCGGCGGGCGAGCGTCCGGCGCGGTCCTGGAGCATGAAGGTGAACCCCGAGCCGCTCCCGAGGCCCGTGATCGGCGGCGGGGCGAACGCGAAGACCTGCGCCTCGGGAACCTGCTTGTAGTACTCGAGGTTCAGGAGCTTGATCGCGTTGTCGGCCCGCTGCCGGACGTCCGTCCGTTCGGCCCACGGCTTCGCCTTGACGAAGATGAACCCGGTGTTCGGCGCCATCGAGCCGGTCAGCAGGCTGAACCCGGTGATCGTCGTGACGCTCTCGATGGCCGGGTTCGCGAGGGTGATCTTCTCGACCTTCTTCAGCACCTCGTCCGTCCGCTCGAGCGAGGCGGCGTCGGGGAGCTGGCAGTTGATCATGAAGTAGCCGTTGTCCTCGTCGGGGAGGAACCCGGTCGGGAGGTCCTTGACGAGCACCACGGTCAGGCCGACCAGGATTCCGATGAAGATGACGCTCCGGAGGCTCTTCCGGATGAGGATCGCGGCGAACGACGTGTAGCCGTTCGTGAACTTCCCGAAGACCTTGTTGAACCACCGGTAGAACGGGTCGAGGAACGACTTCGACTCGGCCTGCGGCTTGAGCAGCATGGCCGCGAGGGCCGGGCTGAGCGTGAGGGCGTTGAAGGCCGAGATGCAGACCGAGATCGCGATCGTGACCGCGAACTGCTGGTAGAGACGGCCCGTGATGCCGCCCATGAAGGCGACCGGGACGAAGACCGCGGAGAGGACGAGCGCGATCGCGACGACCGGGCCCGAGACCTCTTCCATGGCCTTGAGCGTCGCCGACTTCGGGTCCATCCCGTGCTCGATGTGGTGCATGACCGCCTCGACGACGACGATCGCGTCGTCGACGACGATGCCGATCGCGAGGACGAGGCCGAGGAGCGAGAGGACGTTCACCGAGAAGCCGAGGATCGGGAAGACGGCGAACGTCGCGACGAGCGACACCGGGACGGTGAGGAGCGGGATGAGCGTCGCGCGCCAGTTCTGCAGGAAGATGAAGACCACGAGAATGACGAGGAGGACCGCCTCGAAGAGGGTGTGGATGATTTCCGTGATTCCCTCGGAGATCGCCTCGGTCGTGTCGAGCGACATCGTCCAGGCGAGGTCCTTCGGGAACGTCGGCTCGATCCCCTCCATCGTCTTCTGGACGGCGTCGCGGACGGCGAGCGCGTTCGACCCGGGCGACTGGTAGACGCCGAGGACCGCGGAGGGCTTGCCGTTGAGGCGCCCCTTCTGGTTGTAGAGGAGCGAGCCGAGCTCGATCCGGGCGACGTCGCGCAGGTAGACCTGCGAGCCGTCGGGGTTCGAGCGGACGATGATGTTCCCGAACTCCTCCCCGTTCAGGAGGCGCCCCTGGGTCTTGACCGTGTAGGTGAACTGCGTCCCCGGGACGGACGGCTCGCCGCCGATCTGGCCCGCGGGGCTCAGCGTGTTCTGCTGCTTGATGGCGTTCTGGAGGTCCGTCACCGTCAGGCCGAGCTTGGCGAGCCGGTCCGGCCGGATCCAGATACGCATCGCGTAGTCCGACCCGCCGAAGAGGATGACGTCGCCGACGCCCCGGATCCGCTTGATCTGGTCGGTGATGTTGATCGCCGCGTAGTTCGACATGAAGACGCTGTCCCAGGTCGCGTTCGGCGACGTCAGCGAGACGAGGACGAGCGGGAACGACAGCGACTTCTTGACGGTGACGCCGTACTCCTTGACGGACTGCGGCATGAAGGCGTTCGACTGCGCCTGACGGTTCTGGACGAGGACGTTCGACATGTCGAGGTCCGAGCCGACCTCGAACGAGACCTCGGTCTTGAGCGTCCCGTCGTTCGCGTTCGTCGACTTGATGTAGAGCATGTTCTCGACGCCGTTGACCTGCTGCTCGATCGGCGCCGCGACGGCCTGCTCGACGTCGACGGCGCTCGCGCCCGTGAACGTCGTCGTGATCTGGATGAGGGGGGGCGTGATCTCGGGGTACTGCGCGATCGGCAGGCCCTTGAGGGCGATCGCCCCGACGATGACCATGACGATCGAGATCACGATCGCCACGATCGGCCGGTTGACGAAGAACTTCGCCATGGCCTACTTCCCCGTGGGCTTCGCGGGTTCGGCCTTCTCCGCCGGCGCGGGCGCCGGCGCCGTCTCGGCCTTCGCCGCCTCGACCGGCTTCGGCTTCACCTCGCCGCCCGGCTTGACCTGCTGGAGGCCCTCCACGACGACGGTCTCGCCGGCCTTCAAACCGTCCTTGACGACCCAGAGGTCGCCGGTGCGGGGGCCCATCTTTACGGTCCGGATCTCGGCCTTGTTCCCGGCGCCGACGACGACGACCTGGAAGACGCCCTGGAGCTCGGAAACGGCCTTCTGCGGGACGCAGACGGCTCCCGGGAGAACCTCGGAGATGAACTGGATCTTCCCGTACTGCCCGGGCCGCAGCATCCGGTCGGGGTTCGGGAAGAGGAGCCGGAGCGCGAGCGTCCCGGTCTTCGAATCGATGGCCCGCTGGACGGCGTCGAGCTTCCCCTTCTGGGCGTAGACCGACCCGTCGGCCAGGACGAGCGTGGCCGGACGCTTGCCGGCC
>CALMDF010000056.1 GCA_937864895.1 uncultured Holophagales bacterium
GGGAGGGCCGAAAGAGGGAAGGGTGAACCGCCGTGCGCGATGGCTGGCGCTGGCGATGCTGGTGGGAGGCCCGGCGATGACGGGCCCCGGGCACGGGCCGTCGGCCGACGCGGCGCCGGCCGGCCCCGTCCGCCCGGCGGCCCTGGCGGGAAGCTGGTACCCCTCCTCGCCGGCGATCCTCCTCGCGACGGCGCGGAACCTGATGCGCCAGGCCGCGGCCGCGCCGGCGCCTCCCGGAAAGCCCGTCGCCCTCGTCGTCCCGCACGCCGGGTGGGCTTACTCGGGGGCCGTCGCCGCGGCGGCCTTCCGCCTCCTCCCGCGGGAGGCTTTCGCGCGCGTCGTGGTCGTGGCGCCGTCGCACCACGGCGCCTTCGGCGGCTACGCCCTCGACGACGCGTCGGCGTACGCGACGCCGCTCGGCGAGGTCCCCCTCGACCGCGCCGCCGTCGAGGGGCTTAAGAAGGCCGGCCTCGCGCGCATCGTCTCCGGGGTGACGGGGCCGGAGCACGCCGTCGAGATCGAGCTCCCGTTCCTGCAGGCAGCGCTCGGCCGGTTCTCCCTCGTCCCCGTTCTCGTCGGCCGGGTCGACGCGGCGGACGAGGCCGCCTTCGCGGAGCGGCTCGCGAAGCTGGACGACGGGAAGACCCTCTTCGTCTTCTCGTCCGACCTCACGCACTACGGGCCGAGGTTCGACTACGCGCCGTTCGGTCCCACGGAGCAGGCGGCGGGGAAGATCCGGAGCCTCGACGCGGAGGCGCTGGGGCACCTCTCGCGCCTCGACGCGGAGGCGTTCCGCACTTTCGCCAGAAAGACGGACGCGACGATCTGCGGCCGGGACGGTCTCGCGACGATGCTGGAGCTCCTCCGCCTCGTCGCGCCGAGGTCCCGCGGGACGCTCCTCGCCCACTGGGCCTCGGGAGAGATGCCGGGGTCCCGCGACGACAGCTCGGTCGACTACGCGGCGGTCTCGTACGCCCGCGAGGAGGGGTCGGGCGGCGTGGCGATGACGAGGCCCCCGGCCATGCTCCCGGTCCCGCCCGACGCCCCGCCGCTCCCCGAGGCCCTCGGGCGGACGCTCGTCCGCGTGGCCCGGGGCGCCCTCGAGGCCGACCTCTCGGACGACCCGACGCGGCTCGACGCGGCCCTCCGGGACCTCGCCGACGCGCGGGAGGCGTCCCGCCTGCAGGCCGTCTTCGTGACGTTGAAGAAGACCGATCCACTCGAGATCGCGCGTCTCGGCGAGCTCCGGGGGTGCATCGGGCAGGTCGTGCCGACGTACCCGCTCGACCTCGCGGTCGCAAAGTCGGCCCTCGACGCCGCCCTCGACGACCCGCGGTTCCCCGCGGTCGAGGCCTGGGAGCTGCCGGGGCTCGCCGTCGAGGTGACGGTCCTCTCGCCGATCGTCCCCGTCTCCTCGTGGAAGGAGATCCGGGTCGGCACGCACGGGGTGGTCCTCCAGAAGGGCCCGAACCGCGCGCTCTTCCTCCCCCAGGTCGCGTTCGAGCAGGGGTGGACGCTCGAGGAGACGCTGGGGCACCTGGCGCAGAAGGCGGGGCTCTCCCGGGAAGCCTGGAGGAGCGGGGCGAAGTTCTCGGTCTTCACGGGGCAGGTGTTCCACGAGGAGGCGTCCCGTCGAGCGCCCCGGTGACGCCGGCGGGAGGACCCGGCGCGAGCTCCTCGTCTCGGCGCTCGGCGCCGCCTGCGCCGTCGCCGCGGCCCGGGTCGCGGGCCCCGGGGCGCTCCTGGCCCAGGACCCGGCCCTCCCCGCGGGGCACCCGGCGCGCTGGTGGAAGCCGCTCCCCGGGTCGGCGGTCGCGTGCGGCCTCTGCTGGCGCGGGTGCCGGATCTCCGAAGGGGCGCGCGGCGCGTGCGGCGTCCGCGAGAACCGCGGCGGGGCCCTCGAGACGCTCGTCCACTCGCGCCCGGCCGCGCTCGGGCTGGACCCGATCGAGAAGAAGCCGTTCTTTCACGTCCTCCCCGGGACGCAGGCCTTCTCCCTCGGGACCGTCGGCTGCAACCTCCACTGCCGCTGGTGCCAGAACTGGGAGATCTCGCAGGCGAGGCCGGAGGAGGCCCCGGTCGCGGCGCTGACGCCGGAGGAGGTCGCCCGCCTCGCCAGGAGCCGGGGCGCGCCCGTCGTCGCCTGCACCTACTCCGAGCCGACGGTCTTCGCCGAGTACGTCTTCGACATCGCCGTCGCCGCCCGGAAGGCGGGGCTGAGGACGGTCGTCGTCTCGAACGGCGCCCTCCGCGAAGAGCCCCTGAGGGACCTCTGCGGAGTCCTCTCGGCCTTCAAGGTCGACCTGAAGGCGTTCTCCGGGAAGACCTACCGCGAGGAGTGCCGGGGCGACCTGAAGGCCGTTCTCGACACGCTCCGCCGGCTCGCGAAGGCGGGGCTCTGGACCGAGATCGTCACCCTTCTCATCCCGACCCTGAACGACTCGGACGCCGAGATCCGGTCCCTCTGCCGCTTCGTGAAGTGCGAGGTCGGCGCCGAGGTGCCGCTCCACTTCACGCGGTTCCATCCGACCTACCGCCTGACGAACCTCCCGCCGACGCCCGTCGCGACGCTGGAGCGGGCGCGCCGGATCGCCCTCTCCGAGGGGCTCGCGTTCCCTTACGTCGGCAACGTCCCGGGCCACCCGGGCGAGTCGACGTCGTGCCCGGGCTGCGGGGCGATGCTGATCCGCCGCGTCGGGATGGCGACGCTCGAGAACCGCCTGAGGAAGGGCGCCTGCCCCGACTGCGCCCGCGCGATCCCGGGCGTCTGGACCTGACCGCTCAGCGGGCGCGCGCGGACTCGACGGCCGCGAGGAGGACGAGGGCGCCCGCGAGGAGCCCGGTGGCGGACATCCCGAGCGCGGGGACGAGGGTGACCCCGGCGAGGAGCGCGGCGAGGGCCGCTCCGACGTGGTCGGCTGCCTCGAAGAGGGCGGCGGAGCCCCCGGCGTCGTCCCCCGTGGCGAGGAGCACGCCCGTCGCGACGGGAAAGAGCGCCCCGGTGGCGGCCCCCGCGACGAGGAGCAGCGCGCCGTGCCCGGCGAGCGCCGCGTGCGGGGGGCCGCCCGAGAGGGCCGCGAGCGAGGGGAGCGCGAGCGCGATTCCGCCGAAGACGCCGCCTGCCGCAACGAGCGCGGCGACGAGGGCCGGGCGGGGACCGCGCCGTCCGCCCCGGAGGAGGCGGCGCGCCGCGGCCGCTCCCGCCGCGAGCCCGAGCATGAACGACGCCGTGAGGGCGCCGAGCGCGCCGTAGAGAGCCCCCTCGCGCGTCTGGTACGAGAGGAGGAGGAGGAAGGAAACCGTCATCCCGGCGGCCCCCGTCGCCGCGACGGCGTGGAGGGCCGCGCGGCGCAGGGAGGTCTTACCCGCGAGGCCGCGCGCGGCGAGCGCGGCGGACGGAAGGAGGACGAGCGCCGCGAGGAGCGGGGCGGGGAGCCGCCCGAGCGCCCCGAGCGCGCGGCCAGCGAGGCTCGCCGTCTCGCGCTGCCGACGCGCGAGGGCGTAGAGGAGCGAGACGGGCCGGTCGTCGCAGCTCGCGGGGACGTGCCGGGAGGCGTCGACGAGCGCCGCCTCGATGCGGGCGACGTTTCGCGGCTCGAGGATGAGCGGGAAGAGCTCCGGGGCGAAGGAGGCCGGCGCGATCCGCCGCTCGCGGTGACGGGCCGCGACGACGGACGGGTCGAGCGTGACGGCGCCGGCGTCGAACCCCGCGACGAAGAGGCTGTCGGGCCCCGGGGTGACGCGGACGACGGGGAAGACGGCCGCGAGCGCCCCGTGGACCGAGCCCCCGAGCGCGGCGGTGGAGCCGGCGAGGGCGGCGGAGGCGGTCCGGAGGGAGACGACGAGCGCCCCGCGCGGGGAGAGGCGCGCCGCCGCGTCGCGAAAGCTCTCCTCGGTCAGGAGGCGCGCACGCGCGAGGGTGACGGGGTCGGGGCCGAGGAGGAGGACGAGGTCCCACGTCTCGCGCGACCTCGCGAGGACGCGCCGCGGGTCGTCGATGGCGACGCGGACGCGGGGATCGGCGAGGGCGGCGACGTCCTCGCCCGGCAGGCGGTCGCGGACGAAGGCGAAGGCGCGCTCGTCCGGAACGACGAGGTCCACCCGGGCAGGACCGTGGAGGAGGAGGAACCGGAGCGGGCCCCTCTCGACGGCGCCGAGGGCGAGGATCCGCCGGGGCGACTCGGCCAGCGACGCGGCGAGGTGGGCGAGCGTCTCGCTCGAGAACGGGTCGGGGAAGCTCGCGGCGAACGCGCCGCTCTCGTAGAGGTGGAGAGGGCCGATTCCGCCGAGAGAGAGGTGGGAGTGCGGGGTGTCGCGGACGGCGACGAGAGGCGCGCCCGGGGCGAGCGCCGAGAAACGGAGCCGCTCCGTGGCCTCGTCGAGGGGCCGCGAGGCGATCGCCGCCACGGCGAGAAGGGCCGCGGCGAGGAGGACGAAGCGCCGGGCCGGGAGGCTCGAGAGGGAGACGAGGATCGTGGCGGCGAGCCCCGCGGCGAGGGCCGCGGGGAGGGGTGGGAGGAGCGTCCCGACGAGGAGGCTCGCGGCGACGCCGCCGGCGAGCGAGCCGAGCGACTCGGCGACGTAGAGCCGCCCGAGGGCGGCTTCCGCGGGGAGGTGCCGGGCCGCGGCGGCCGCGAGGGAGGCGAAGGAGGCCCCGACGAGGGCCCCCGCGGGGAGGAGCGAGGCGGAGGCGAGGAGGAGGACGAGCCCGAGGCCGGGCAGCTCTCCCGCCCCGGGGGCCGCGAGGAGCCGCAGGACCCGGAGGGCGCAGATGCCGGCCCCCGCGCTCGCCGCGAGGAGGGCGACGAGGGGGGCGGCCCGGGGCGCGTGCCGGAGGGCGTCGCGGCGGCGCGCGGCCGCGCCGAGGGCGATGCCGAGGAGCCAGGCGGCGAGGCCGGCGCCGATCGCGACCTCGTCCCCTGCCGCGGAGACGAGGAGCTCGCGCAGGAGGAGGACCTGCGCGGTCGTGGCCGCGAAGCCGGCGGCGGCGAAGGCCGGGAGGAGGCGCGGAGAGGACGCGGGCATGCGCGGGACGGTCTCCCCGCGAGATTAGGCCCGAAAGGGCCTCGCCGCCGCCGCGCCGCCCGGACGCTCTAGGGGGCCTTCTGGAGGAGCGCCTTCATCTCAGGGGTCTTCGCCGCGTCGAGGAGGAGCTTGCGGAACTTCGCGACCTTCGCCCCCGAGCCGAGGAGGAGCTTCACGACCTCGAGGTGGTTCTCCGTGACGGGACCGTGCAGGACGGGCGCCCCGCTCGGCGCGGAGTTCGGGTCGGCGCCGGCCTTCAGGAGGATGCCGGTCGCCTCGAGCTGGCCCTGCCGGGCGGCCTCGTGCAGGGGCGTCATCCCGTACTCGTTCCCCTTCTTCACGTCGGCGCCGGCCGCGACGAGCGCCCGGACGATCTCGACGTCCGCGCCGTCCACCGCCTCGGCCACGATCGTCTTGCCGTAGGCCATCGGGGGGGCGTTCTTCGCGTCGGGCTTCACCCCGCCGGCGAGGAGGGCCTTCACCGATTCGGCGTTCTTCTGCTCGACCGCGACCCAGAGCGCGGTCCTTCCGCGGTCGTCCTTCGTCGACGGGTCGAACCCGGCCGCGAGGAAGAGGGCGATGGCCCGGGTGTCGCCGCCGTCGACGCGGCTGAAGAAGGTC
>CALMDF010000057.1 GCA_937864895.1 uncultured Holophagales bacterium
CGCGCGTCGCCCGGGCGGTGGAGGGGTGCTTCGTCGCCGTGCCGGGGAGGTAGCGACGACGGCGGAGCGGCCCGTCAGACGGCGCGTTTCCTCGGGACCTGTTCCGCCAGCTTCAGCAGGCCGCGCAGGGCTTCGTTGACCGCCTCGGAGTCCTTGAAGACCTTTGCGACATCGGGCTCGAGGAGAACGACGTTCGTCCCCTTCTGATATCGCTCGAGGTACTTGCCGCGGACAGCCTTCGAGAAATCGTACTCCGACCGCATGGCCGGTTCGGGGGTCTGCTTAGCTTTCTTCATATTGCCGCCGTTCGTGGCGAGTCGCCTCGCGTGCGCTGATGAGGCGTGTGCGCTGCCCCCGTTCCGTGTGACAGACGACGAGGAGCCGTTTCCCGGAAGAGAGACCGACAGTGACGAACCGAGCCTCTGACCTCGAGTGGTCGGGGTCGGGGACCGTCGCGGCGAAGGGATCCCCGAAGACGGTCGACGCCTCCTGGAAAGCGACACCGTGCTTGACCAGATTTCGCCTGGCCTTGTCGGGTTCCCATTCGAAATCCACAACGGGATTCTACCCGGCAGGGTACGCCCTACCCCGCCGCTGCCGCCATGTCGCCATCGAGGCGATTGAAGACGAAAGAGGACCGGAGGGGGGCCGCGGCGTCGCGTTGCGTAGCGTTCGCCCAGCTCCTGCCGGCGGGGCTTCCGAGACGGCCGACTCCTCGCGTGGGGAACGCTCGTCGCCCGGGCAGTGGAGGGGTGCTTCGTCGCCGTGCCGGGGAGGTAGCGACGACGCCTGATCGTGCGAAGGCCCCCGGTCGCCCGGGGGCCCTCTCGTTATCCGCGCCCTATTCCGCAGTCCTCCGCGCGAAACCGATCGACTTCACCTGGATGCCGTCGGCGCCCGTTTCCGTCCTGACGTAGACGAGCGAGGGCTTGCCGGCAGGATCCAGCTTCAGCATCGGGTACTGCGCCGCCCCCAGCGAGCCCTCGACGACCTCGCTGGTCCAGCCACGACCCGGCTCCGGCCTCGCCATACGGACAGACCACGGGTACGCCTGAGTGAAGCCGACGAGGGGCGTTCCGGACCGGTCTAGAACGAGCGAACCGAGGGTCCCTTCCCCGACGACGGGCTCCCCGACCCAGCCCTGGCCGTCCCAGCGGACCAACCGAATCCCGGCGCTGTAGTCCGGCCGACCCGCGCGGTGAGCGATGACCGGCATTCCCTGCGCGTCGAAGGCCAGCGAGCATTGGTAGCCGTAGAAGAAGACGCCCTCCTCCACGATCTCGGTCCGCCACTCCGATCCGGTCCACCGCGCCAGCTTGAGAGTGTCGGATCGGTTACCCGTTCCCGCTCGCGCCCCGTACGCGATCGCCGGGTTGCCCTGGCTGTCGAACGCCAGTGAGGTGCTCGTGAGGTACTTGTCGGCGAACGGATCGAGCTCGACGCTCTGGGTCACCCAGGCCGAGCCGTTCCACCTCGCGAAACGGAGCCCCATCGTCGGCGTCTTCGCGAAGTAGGCGATCGCCGGGTTCCCGTCGGGGCCGTAGGCGAGGGAAGGCACGTCGTTGATCTTCCCCACGGTCTCGACGGCCTCGACCTTCCACGACGAACCGGTCCAGTGAGCGAACTGGAGAACGTCGACCCCATAGACGACCGAGGGCTGGCCGTCCTTTGGATCCGTCGCGAGCACGGGCACGTGCCAGGTGTCCCCACCTTCATGGAGCGTCGCGACCTGCCAGGACGCCGACGCTCGGTCCCATCGCGCGACCTTCACCTTGCTCGTGAGGGAGGAGAGAATCAGGCCACCGTAGCTGATCGTCGGGCTGCCGGAGGGGTCGTACGTGACCGACGGCCGGTGGAGGCCCATGGTCGGGTCGCCGTCTTTCAGGATCGAGATCTCCCACGGAGAGGGCGGCGGGGTCGCGACCATCGGGACGTAGGCGCCGTCGCCCGTCCGCGCCCCGGCCCCGGCCCCGTCGTTCACGACGGCGTACGTGATCCACGGGGCTGTCCCCGAGAGTCGCCTCACCCGGACCCAGCCGTTGGCCACACCCTTGTTCCCGAGGAAACCCGACTTCTGGGCCCAGCCTCCCGGCTCGAGCGTCACCTGGTCGGGGTCGCCGCGGGGAATGCCGCCCGCGTCGCCGTCGTACGCTTGGAGCTCCAGCGTCACCGCGCCGGCGCCGTCCGGCCCCGCGTTCAGCACCGCCACGTTCGTCCGGTTCGTCGCGTCCGCGCGCAGGCCGTAGAGCCAGGCCTCCGTCTGCGCTTCCTGCCCTTCGAAGACGCCGGGCGTGAAGAGCCCGAACTGCCCCGCCGAGGGCGAGGGGGACGCCGTCCGTGCCCCCGCGAAGACGTCCGAGAGGGCGGCGCCGGCGACGGAGACCCGGAGAGCCCCGGCGTAGCTGGCGATGCCCTTCGCTCCGATCCCGAGGCCCCTTCCGCGCAGGTATTCGAGCGCATCGGAAAGGATGAGCTGTTCGCGCGGCCTGAGCTTCAGCGACACCTTCAGCGGCCAGAACACCGACCAGGCCAT
>CALMDF010000058.1 GCA_937864895.1 uncultured Holophagales bacterium
TGAACGTCGGGATCCTGAAGGCCGTCCCCACCGAGGCCCGGGCCTTCAGGCCTCCCCCGAGGGCGACCCAGGCGCCGGCCTGCGGCGAGACGCGCGTCCCGTAACCGTCGTAGTCGTCGGTGCGAACGCCGGCCCGCAGCCCCCCGGCCGACGGGCGCGCCGTCGAGAAGGGGCGGCCCAGCTCGACGAAGGCGGCGAGGCGCGAGCGGGCGTGATCGCCGAGGTTCGTGGAGTCGATCGTGTCGCGGCCGGCCTCGGCGCCGACGGCGAGCGACCCTCCGAGGAGGGGCCGGCGGGCGACGACGCGGAAGGCCGTCCGGTCCGTCTCGTGGAGGTTCCGGTAGAAGTCCGGGTCCGACCGCTCGAGGATGAAGTCGTCGCGGTGGTTCCTCACCGAGGCCGAGGGCGAGAGGGTCCAGCCGCCCGCGATCCCGAGGTCGGCCGAGAGGCGGAGGCTCCGGGTCCGGGTCTCCTCCCGCTGGTTGGGGTACCGCGTCCCGTAGAACGCGTAGGCGCCGAAGGCGCGGTCCGCCGCGCCGCCCGCCAGGGTGACGGGGCCGAGGGCCGTGTCGACGCGGATCGAAGCCCGGAGCGCCCCCTGGGCGTGCTCGCGGTCGTCGCGGAAGCCGCTCGACTCGGAGCGCGAGCCGTCGACGGAGACGGTGACGGCATCGGTGACCTTCGTGGCGAGGCGGAGGCTCCCCGCGTCGAGGGAGCTCGACCCGTGCACGTAGCGTCCCTCGAGCTGGGCGCGGGCCTTGCCGAGGCTCCCTCCACGCGTGACGACGTTGACGACCCCGCCGATCGCCTCCGAGCCGTAGAGCGCCGAGGACGATCCGTAGAGGACCTCGACGCGCTCGATGGCGTCGGCCGGGATGTCGAGGCTCAGCGTGTTGTGGTTCGTCTGGGGGTCGTTCACGGGCTCGCCGTCGACGAGGACGAGCGTCCCGTTGTAATCGGCGCCCCTGAGGCCGATGTCGGCCTGGACGCCTTCCGGGCCGCGCCGCCGCACGTCGACGGAGGGGAGGTAGCGGAGGAGCTCGGCGAGGGAGCGGGCCGGAAGCCGCTCGATCTCCTCGCGCGTCAGGACGGCCGCCGTCACCGTCCCGGTCTCGACCCCCGTCCGGGAAGCGACGACGGCGACCTCCGCCCGGACGGGCTTCGGCTCCTCGGCGGCTTCGGGGGCCTGCCCCGCCGCGAGGGGCGCGGCGAGGAGGAAAGCGAGGGCGAGGGGCGCCGGGCGTCTCATCCGGGCGAGAGGATAGCCGGGAGGGCGGGGGCGCGCCCGCGCTACTCTTCGGCATGCGCGCCGCCCGCCTGGCCCCCGCCCTGGCCCTCCTCGCCCTCGCGTCCGCCTTCCCGGCTCCCGCGGCGGAAAAGCCGCCCCTCCGGGCCGTCCTCGTCGAGGCCGAGGGCCGGGAGGAGGAGCTCTCCGCCTTCGTGGCCCGCTTCGAGTCCGACCTCTCCGATGGCGGGAAGGTGTCCCTCTCGGATGCCCGGCTCTCCGGCTCCTCGCTCGGTTCGCCCGTCGCCGCGCCCGGCGGCGAGGCCGCCCGGACCTTCCGGGCCGAGTGGCCCGGCGAGGCGTGGCTCGCCCTCTCCCTTTCCCCGTGCAGCGTCAAGATCAGCCGCATCCAGTACAGGGACACGACCCCCGAGGGGTACGCCTACCAGCGCGTCGTCGAGAACGTCTCGGTCGTCTGCGACGCGACTCTCCGCGTCGTCGACTCGGCGACGGGCAGGGAGCGAAAGCCCCTGACGGTCACGGGCACGGCCAGCTACCGTCGGAACGAAGGCGAGGACGGGGAGACTTCCGAGCTCGAGGGAACGCGCGAGGCCGCCCGGAAGCTCGCGAAGAAGCTCGCGGGCGAGCTGAAGAAGTAGGGCCGGCAGCGACGGCCGGGGTCTCCCGAATCGCCGCGTCGGGTGAAGGCCGGCAACCGCCCCTCGACTTTTTTCGGGAATCCCTTGACGAACGTCCCTCTCGATCCTAGATTACCTACCGGTCGGTAGCTCCTTGGGGTCACAAGCGGGCGGTGGACCGGAGGCTCATTTCCGATGCTCGAAACTCAGGTCGAAGTCTCTGTAAGACAGAGACTTATGGACTCGGCGGTCCTCCTCTTCACGACCCGCGGCTACGCGGCGACTTCCGTGCGGGAGATCGTCGAAATGGCCGGGGTCACGAAGCCCGCCCTCTACTACCACTTCGAGAGCAAGGAAGGGATCTACCTCGCGATCCTCGACGAGCTCGTGAAGATCGCCGACGAGGGGATCGCCGCGAGCCGGGTCGCCAGCGGGACCGCGAGGCAGCGGCTCGAGGCGTTCCTCCTCGGGATCTACGCGCTCTTCGAGACGAAGAAGGCGTGGGTCCGGATGATCAACGCGGTCTTCTGGGGGCCGGCCCAGGGGGCCCCGCCGTTCGACTTCGAGACTTTCCACAGGAAGCTGCGGAACGTCCTCGCGGAGATCGTCGCCGAGGGGATCGCCGCGGGCGAGCTCCGCGCCGCGGATCGCGAAGACGTGACCCTCGCCCTGATGGGCGTTCTCTCCTTCAACATGGACCTCGACCTCGCGCACCCGGAGCTCGGCCTCGGCAGGGACGGCCTCCGCCGCGTGCTCGACATCCTCTTCGCGGGCCTCGCCGCGCCCGCCCTCACGCCCGCGCACCAGGAGACTTCGCAATGAACCGCTCGATCGCCGCCGTCCTTCCCCTCACCTTCCTCCTCGCCGCGGCCGGCTGCGGGAAGCCCGCCGACGGCAAGGTTTCGCCCGACGGGGGCCGGGCCCCCGTCGCCGTCGAGACGGCGACGGCCGCGACCGTCGTCGTCGAGCAGGCGGTGGACGTCGTCGGGACGCTCACGGCCCGCAACGAGGCCGACGTGAAGACCGAGTACTCCGGCACGGTCGCCGAGGTCTTCGTCACGCAGTGGGTCCGCGTGAAGGCGGGGACGCCCCTCGCCCGCCTCGACTCGAGCGAGATCGAGGCCGCCGTCCGGGCGGCCCGCGCGACCGCGCTCCAGGCGGAGGTCGCGGCGCAGCGCGCGGCGCGCGAGCTGGACCGATCCGTGAAGCTGAAGGAGGCGGGGCTCGCCACGCAGCAGGGGCTCGACGAGGCGAAGACGGCCGACGAGGCCGCCCGGGCGGGCGCCGCGGCCGCGAAGGCCCAGCTCGCGATGGCCGAGTCGCGCCTCGCGAAGGCGGTGGTCCGCGCCCCGATCGACGGCGTCGTCGCCCTCCGGAACGTGAACGTCGGCGACTACGTCGAGAACATGGGGAACCCGGCGCCGATGTTCCGGGTCGTTGACAACCGGACCCTGGAGCTGACCGCGAACGTCCCTTCGGCCCGGATGGCCGAGCTGAAGGTGGGGCAGCCCTTCGCCTTCACGAGCGATGCCTTCCCCGGGAAGGAGTTCGCCGGGAAGGTCTCGTTCATCAACCCCGCCGCCGACGAGGCGAGCCGGACGGTGAAGGTGAAGGCCGAGGTGCCGAACCCCGACGAGTCGCTCAAGGCGGGGCTGTTCGTGAAGGGGCGCATCGTCACCGGGAAGCGGACGGGTGTCCTCGTGGTGCCCCGCTCGGCCCTCGTCTCCTGGGACACCGGTTCGCGCCAGGCGGGCCTCTTCGTCGTCGAGGGGAACGCCGCGAAGCGCGTCACCGTCGAGACGGGAGCCGCCCCCGGAGACGCCGTCGAGGTGGTGAAGGGGCTCGCGCCGGGGCAGGAGGTCGTCACCCGCGGCGGGTTCAACCTGAGGGACGGCGACCGCGTCGTGGTCGCCCGGGGAGCCTGAGCCGTGTTCCTGTCGGACCTGTCCATCAAGAGGCCCGTCTTCGCGACGGTCCTCATGCTCGCCCTCGTCACGCTGGGGGTCTTCTCCTACCGGCGCCTCGCGATCGACATGATGCCGGACGTCGAGATCCCGGTCCTGTCGATCATCACGCAGTTCCCGGGCGCCTCGCCCGAGACCGTCGAGCGCGAGGTGACGAAGAGGCTCGAGCAGGCGGTCAACCCGATCGCCGGCGTCAAGCACGTCTACTCGACGTCGCGCGAGGGGCTCTCGACCGTCATCGTCGAGTTCAACCTCGAGGTGAAGATCAACGACGCGGCCCAGGACGCCCGCTCGAAGGTCTCGGCCATCCGCAACGACCTGCCGCAGGGAATCCAGGAGCCGGTCATCCAGAAGTTCGACATCGGCGGCATGGCCGTCATCTCGCTCGCGGTCCGGTCGGCCGGGATGACGCCGCGCGAGCTGACGACGCTCGTCGACCGGAGAGTGAAGCGGCGCATCGAGAACCTCCCCGGCGTCGGCAAGGTCGACCTCGTCGGCGAGAGCCAGCGCGAGGTCGCCGTAGACCTCGACCCCTCGCGCCTCGACGCCCTCGGTCTCGGCGTCGACGAGGTCGTCGCGGGGCTCGCGGGCGAGAACGTGAACACGCCGCTCGGGCGGCTCGACCGGGGGGGGCAGGAGATGCCCGTCCGCGTCTCGGGCAAGCCGAAGGAGGTCGGCGGCTTCCGCTCGATGGTCGTGGCGTCCCGGGGCGGCGTCCCGGTGACGCTCGGCGAGATCGCGGACGTCCGGGACACCGTCGAGGAGCAGCGGAAGCTCGCCCTCGTCAGCGGAGTGCCCGCGGTCGCGATCGACGTCTACAAGCAGAGCAAGGCGAACACCGTCGGCGTCGTCGAGGCCGTCAACCGCGAGGTCGGGAGGCTGCGCGAGGAGCTTCCCCCGTCCGTCGAGATCCAGGTCGTCAGGGACGGCTCCGTCATGATCAAGGAGTCGGTCCACGACGTGACGACGACGCTCGTCGTCGGCGGCGTCCTCACCGTCCTCATCGTCTTCCTCTTCCTCAACTCCTGGAGGTCCACCGTCATCACGGGGCTCACGCTCCCGATCTCGGTGATCTCCTCGTTCATCGCCATGCACTTCCTCGGGATGACCCTGAACATCATGACGCTCATGGCGCTCTCGCTCGCCATCGGGCTCCTCATCGACGACGCGATCGTCGTCCGGGAGAACATCGTCAGGCACCTCGAGCTGGGGCAGGACCACATGACGGCAGCCCGGGTCGGGACGGCCGAGATCGGCCTCGCCGTCCTCGCGACGACGCTCTCCATCGTCGCGGTCTTCGTCCCGGTCGCCTTCATGAAGGGGATCATGGGGCGCTTCTTCTTCCAGTTCGGGATGACGGTCGCGTTCGCGGTCCTCGTCTCCCTCTTCGTCTCGTTCACGCTCGACCCGATGCTCTCCTCACGCTGGGTCGACCCCGACGTCGAGCGGATCGGCAAGCGCCACGCCGTCGCGCGCGCGCTCGACCGTTTCAACGACTGGTTCGACCGGACGGCGGACGGCTACAGGGGGCTCGTGGCCTGGGCGCTCGACCACCGCAAGGCGGTCCTCGGCCTCGCCACCCTCGCCTTCGTGTCGGGCGTCTTCCTCTTCGGCACCCTGAAGAGCGAGTTCCTCGGCGTCTACGACCAGGCCGAGTTCCAGATCAAGTTCAAGACCGCCCCGGACGCCTCGTTCGAGGAGACGCGCGGCCGGATGGACGCCGTCCTCGCGGAGCTGAAGGAGATGCCCGAGGTGAAGCACACCTACGCCTCGATCGGCGCGGGAGACACGGGCACCGTCCGGGACGCGAGGGTCTACGTGAAGCTCGTCGACAAGGCGGACCGCGACAAGCACGCCACGGTCCTGGCCGCCGAGGCGCGGAAGCGGATCTCGTCGATCGCCGGGATCATCCCGTCGGTCGAGATGCAGAGCGACGAGTTCGCCGAGAAGCCGGTGATGGTCTCCATCCGCGGCGAGGAGATCCCCCTGCTCAAGAAGTACGCCGCCGAGCTGAAGAAGGGGGTCCTCGCGATCCGCGGCATCGAGGACGTCGAGGTGACGCTCGAGCTCGACCTCCCGGAGTACCGCCTCGTCGTCGACCGCGAGCGCGCCTCGGACGCGGGCCTGTCGACGCCGGTGCTCGCGCGGACGATCGGCGCCCTCGTCGGGGGGCAGGCGGTCACGACCTACGAGGACGAGGAAGGGGAGGCCGTCGACGTCCGCGTCCGCCTCCCGCTCGAGATGCGCCGGGACGTGGCGCAGATCGGGGACCTGAGGATCGCCGTCCCGCGCGGCGCGGGCGCCCCCGCCCTCGTCCCGCTCTCCGAGCTCGTAAGGGCGG
>CALMDF010000059.1 GCA_937864895.1 uncultured Holophagales bacterium
CGATCCGCACCTTGCACGGCCATGGCTACGGGCTCGCCGCCGACTGAAGCCGCGGACGCGCTCCTTCAGTTCTGGAGCGCTCCCCCGTGGGGAGGGGCCGCCTCCGGGACCGCTCCGAACTTCGCCTCGTACCGGCCGAGGTTGTCCTCGAGGGCGCGGATCATGCGCTTCAGGTGTCCCGGGCTGACCAGGATCCTCGCGGTGACCACGCCTCCGGGAGGGAAGAGGTTGATGAAGTCCAGGAGGAACTCCTCGCGGGTGTGGGCGACGACCATCTGGTTCGCGTAGGCCCCGCGAAGAACGTCGTCCGGGATCTTGATCGGAATCTCCTTCTTGTCGTCCGCCATCTCCACCTCGCCCGCGCGCCGCCGCGGCCCGCTTCCATGATACCCGCTTGCGCCGCGGATCGGGACGCTCTAACGTAGCCGTCCCGCGGGCCGGGCGCGGCCCGGCGGGACGGAGGGGGAGCCGATGGCCGTGATCACCTGCGCGAAGTGCGGCGCGGAGTCGCCGGCGCTCGAGAAGCCGCCGCTGCCCGGCAAGATCGGCCTCGTCGTCAAGGAGCGCGTCTGCGCCCGCTGCTGGAGTGAGTGGCTCGGCGTGCAGGTCCGTGTGATCAACGAGTACCGGCTCGTCCCGGCGGACCCGCAGCACTTCGACTATCTCGTGGGCCAGATGAAGCAGTACCTGGGCCTCGAGGGCGACTGAGGCGGATCCGGGCGCCGCCCCCCCCCGGGGGCGCGGGCCGTCCCGCCCCCGTTTCGCGCCGCTCCCCCCTGTGCTAGCTTTTTCCCTTCCGGTCCACTTCGATCGCGAGGAGAGCACGCCTTGGCCAACGAATTCGACTACGAGCGCCTCAAGCGCGAGGTCACCTGGGACGCCGCGAAGCGGGATCTCGGGTTCGCCGAGGGGGGCGCGATCAACCTGGGGCACGTCTGCGCCGACCGCAACCTGGAGCTCGGCAGGGGGGACAAGCTCGCGCTGATTCACGAGAACCACGAGGGGCACGTCCGCAGGTACACGTATCGCGACCTGACGCGGCTCGGGAACGGATGGGCCGACTTCCTGGCGTCGCACGGGGTGGGGAGCCTGGACCGGGTGTGCGTGTTCCTCGAGCGGATCCCCGAGCTGTACGTCAGCTTCGTGGGGATCCTGAAGCTCGGCGCGATCGTGCAGCCGCTCTTCTCCGCGTTCGGCGAGGAGGCGTTCTTCCAGCGCGCGGACGACAGCAAGGCCGCGGTCTGCATCACCCAGCACAAGCACCTCGGCAAGGTCCGGAAGGTGCGCGACCGGCTGCCGGAGCTCCGGCTCGTCGTCGTCGTGGACCACGACGAGACGAAGAGGAAGCTCCGGGAGGGAGAGGTCGCCTACTCGATGGCGGATCGCGCCGTGGACCGGTTCCCGGCCGCCCCGACCTACGCGGAGAGCCCGAGCGTGCTCCACTACACGAGCGGGACGACCGGGAAGCCCAAGGGCGCCCTGCACGTCCACTCGAGCATCTTCGCCCAGTATCTGACGGCCAAGCTCGTGCTCGACATCCGGGACGACGACGTCTACTGGTGCACGGCCGACCCCGGCTGGGTCACCGGGACGAGCTACGGGATCCTGGCGCCCTGGGCGCTCGGCGCGACCCAGGTCGTGCTCGACGCGGGGTTCTCGAGCGACCGATGGTACGCGACGATGGAGAAGCACCGGGTGACCGTCTGGTACACCGCCCCCACGGCCATCCGGATGCTGATGAAGGACGGCGTCGAGCCGGCGCGGAAACGGGACCTCTCGGCGCTCCGTCACATGTGCTCCGTCGGCGAACCGCTGAACCCCGAGGCGGTGCACTGGGGTCGCGAGGCGTTCGGCCTCGACTTCCACGACACGTTCTGGCAGACCGAGACCGGCTCGATCGTGGTCACGAACCTCCCCGGCATGCCGGTGAAGCCGGGCAGCATGGGCCGGCCGTTCCCGGCGCTCGAGGCCGCCGTCGTGGACCCGGCGACCGGGGTGCCGATCCGGGAGCCCGGACGGGTCGGCATGATCGCCATCCGCCCGCCGTGGCCCAGCATGATGCGGACCTACTGGAACAACACGGCGACGTACCTGAAGAAGTTCCTCAACGGGTGGTACATCTGCGGGGACCGCGCGAGCCTCGACGCCGAGGGGTACTTCTGGTTCTCGGGCCGGGACGACGACGTGATCAACACGGGGGGGCACCTCGTCGGGCCGTTCGAGATCGAGAGCGCCCTCCTCGAGCACCCCTCGGTGGCGGAGTCGGCGGCGATCGGAAAGCCGGACCCGATCAACATGGAGGTCGTCAAGGCGTTCGTCGCTCTCCGCCCCGGGCACGAGGCGAGCTCGGACCTCGAGCTCGACATCATGAACTTCATCCGGAAGCGCCTCTCGCCGCTCGCCATGCCGCAGGAGATCGAGTTCGTCGAGAAGCTCC
>CALMDF010000060.1 GCA_937864895.1 uncultured Holophagales bacterium
AGGAGCGGGTAGCCCGCCCCGCAGCACCCGAGGACGTGCTGGACGACGACGAACGTCCGCGCCGGATCGAGCCCCGCGGCCCGGAGCGCCGCGAGGGCCCGATCGGTCACCCGGAATCTTTCCGCGGGAACGTTCTCCATTCAGCGGCGCGCGGCCTTCTTCCGCACCGTCTTCTTCGGCGCGGCCTTCCGCGGGACGGTCTTCTTCACGGCTTTCCTGACGGGCTTCTTCGCCACCTTCTTCACGGGGGCGGGCTTGCGCAGCGGTTTTCTGGCCGGAGCGGCCTTCTTCGGGGCGGCCTTCTTCCCCTTAGGCGCGGATTTCTTCTTCGGGGCTACGAGGGACAGGAGCTTCGCGAGGGCGCCCTTCGGCCTCTTCGCGGCCTCGGTCTTCGCCTTCGCGACGGCCTTTTTCGCCGACGCGACCGCCTTCTTGACGGCAGGCTGCTTCTTCACGTCCGCGACGGCCTTCTTCGCCCGGGCCACGGCCTTCTTCACCGCCGGTTTCTTCTTCACGTCCGCCACGGCCTTCCTGGCTCCGGCGACGGCCTTCCTCGCGTCGGCCACGGCCTTCTTCACGGCGGGCTGTTTCTTCACGTCCGCCACGGCCTTCTTCGCGGCCGCGACCGCGTCCCGGACCTCGGGCGACTTCATGGCGCCCTTAACGGCCTTCCCGGCCTGCCTGACGGCGGTAGAGACGGCGGCCCCCGCCCTCTCGACGGCCTCTTCGACCGCCGCAGCCGCATTGGCGACGGGCGTCGGCCTGAGAGCCGCGAGGACCTGGTCGGCGTGACGGTCGACCTCCACCTTGTCGAAGACCTGGACGATCGCCCCGTCGGGGCCGACGAGGAAGGACCTCCGAATCGTGCCGACGCCCCAGGGCGTCTGCCCCCAGACCCCGTACGCCTCGTGGACGGCGTGGTCCGCGTCGGTCAGGAGCTCGAAAGGCAGCTGGTACTTCCCTGCGAACGCGTTGTGGGAGGCGGCGTCGTCCGGGGAAATCCCGAGGACGGTGACCCCCGCGTCCCGCAGCGCGGCAAAGCCGTCGCGGAGGCTGCAGGCCTCCTTCGTGCAGCCCGGGGTGTCGTCCTTCGGATAGAAATAAACGAGGACGTGTCCCTTCCCTGCAAAATCGGTCAAAGCGACCATGTTCCCCGACCGCCCGGGGAGCGTGAACGTCGGGGCCGGCGCGCCGGCCGCGAGCGGGGTCGAGGCGTGCGTTTCTTCAGCCACTTCTTTCGTCCTCCCGGGCGTCGAGGATAGCAGGAGGGGCGTCTAAACTCACGGGCATGGGCCCTCCGCTCGCACTCGCGATCTCGGCCGCCGACCCGGGGGGGGGCCTCCTCCCGGCCGACCTCCTCGCCTTCGACGTGCTGGGGGTCCGGGGAGCCGGGGTAGCCTCGGCCGCGACGGTCCACGGGATGCGCCAGCCCGGGCCCGTCCACGACATCCCGGTCGCCCTCCTGCGCGAGTCGCTCGAGGCCGTCCTCGAGGGAGTCCCTCCCGCCGCCGTGAAGGTGGGCATCCTCACGACCGTCCCGGCCGTCCGGGCGGTCTCGAAGGCGCTCGGACCCCTCCCCTCGCCGAGGGTCCTCGAGCCCGGCTTCGCGCCCCGGTCCCGGGTACGGCTCCTCAGGTCGAGCGTCATCGACTCCGAGGTCCGCGACCTCTTCCCCGGCTCGGCCCTCGTCTCCGTCAACCTCCTCGAGGCCTCGGTCCTCGCGGGCTTCGCGGTCCGGAGCGAGGCCGACGCCAAGGCCGCCGCTCGCCGGATCCAGGCTCTCGGCCCCTCGGCGGTCCTCGTCACCGGCGGCTGCGCCGAGGGGGCGACCGTCGTCGACGGCCTCCTCGACGGCCGGACCTGGCACCGGTTCGAGTGCCCTCGGGCCGGCGTCGCCGCGGATTGTGGCGCCGGAGGCCTCCTCTCGGCCGCCGTCACGGCCTGGCTCGCCCGCGGCGAGACCCTCCCCGACGCCGTCGCCCGGGCCCAGGCCTTCGTGCAGCGCGCCCTCGCCGCCGGCTGGCCCGAATCCCCCATTCACCCCTGATGCGGAGAGGAGGCCCCAGAATGGGGTCTGGTCTACACTCTACACTCTACGGATGCGTAGAGTGTAGAGTGTAGACCAGACCCCAAAAGACCCCGGGGCGAGAAGACCCCCCAGCGAGAGACGTGCAGGCGAAACCTTCTTCGGGGAGCCTCTACGCCGAAGCGAGGCGCCAGCGTTCCTGGAGCCCTTCTCGCGCCCGCTCGGCGCGGCCCAGGTCCTCGAGGTACATCAGGAAGCCGAGGACCTCCGAGTAGGCGAGGTAGAGATCCATCGGTTTCACCGTCGGGAAGATCCTCTCGCAGAGGTCGGCGACCGTCTTCGGCCGACCGCTGAGCGCCCGTTCGATCTGCGCGACGCGGAAGGCGTACTTCCCTTCCAGCTTTGCCCGGTGTGCCGCGAAGTCGGGAATCCGCCGGCCGTGCCCCGTCAGCATCTGGGAACCGCCCGCCTCGATCGACTCCAGCGACTCGAAGTATCGGCTGACGCTCCGGAACGCCTCACCGGGCTTCTCGGGGTCCTCGTCGACGATCGCGTTCGGCGTGATGTCCCGGAGGACCGTGTCCCCCGTGAAGAGGAACCCCGCCTCCGGGACCTCGAAGGTAAGGCTCCCGGGCGTGTGGCCGGGCACCGAGCGGACCTCGACCGTGTACCCGTCCCCCGGCAGGACCTCGCCACCCGAGAGCTCGTCCCACGACGAGAGCGGTTCGGCGTAGCGGTCGACCGCAACGGTCATCGCGACCATCGTGAAGCGGGCTCCGCCGCCGAAGCCGGCCCGGGTGAGGGCGTCGAGGAGGAGACGGGCGTTCCTCACGCCCCGGAAGTGACCCCTGTCGAGCCGGCCCCCGAGGAGCTGCGCCTTCCCGGCCCGTTCGATCCGCGCCGCGAGGCCGAAGTGGTCCTGGTGCCCGTGGGTGAGGAGGACCCGCCCGACGTCCGCGACGGCGAGGCCGTTTCTCGCCAGCCCGCGCCGGAGGGCGTCCCACGCCTCCTCCGTCAGGGGACCTGTATCGACGAGCGTCACCGGCTCGCGGGCGATGACGTGGACGTTGACCGGCCCGACCGGGAACGGGGTCGGGACGGGAATGGTGAAAACCGGGACGGACGTGGCGGTACCGCGGCGGGGGACCGGGACGGCCCGGCCCCCCGCCTTCGGCTCACCAGCCCCAGAGGTCGAAGGGATAGCCGCCCGCCTCGTACGCCGCATTGCTGATCGCGGTCGCCTCGGCATCCTTGTGCTTGTCGAGGGCCTTGAGGTTCGCCACCATCCGGTGCCGCGCCTGGAAGGCGAACCAGCGGACGATCTGGATCTCCGCCTTCGCCTTCTCCTCCCCCTTCTTCTCGATCGAAGCCGTCACGCGCGAGAGCGTGGCGATCTGGGCGTAGAGGTCCATGACGACGTCGGCGATCCGGTGGAGGAGGTACTGCCGGTTCACGACGTTCTTCCTGTTCCGGTAGACCATCGTCTCGCAAGCGTTGCGCAGGACGGCCGCGTACTTGGCCGCCTGGTCCGCCTCGGGGGCGAGCGACGGGTGGACCTTGTCGAGCTTGTAGCTCGTCAC
>CALMDF010000061.1 GCA_937864895.1 uncultured Holophagales bacterium
CTGACCGCGCGCGAGATGCGCGAGCAGGTCCTCGACGACAACCCGATCGAGAAGGAGCGCGGCATCACGATCAAGGCCCGCGCCGTCTCGCTCAACTACCGGGGCGAGGACGGCCAGGACTGGGTCCTGAACCTCATCGACACGCCGGGCCACGTCGACTTCACGTACGAGGTCTCCCGCTCGCTGGCGGCCTGCGAGGGAGCGGTCCTGGTCGTGGACGCGACCCAGGGGGTCGAGGCGCAGACGCTCGCGAACGCCTACCTCGCGATCCACAACGACCTGACGATCGTCCCGTGCATCAACAAGGTCGACCTCCCGAGCGCGGTCCCCGAGATGGCCCGCGAGCAGATCGAGGAGGTCATCGGGATCCCGGCCGCTCACGCCGCCCTGACCTCCGGGAAGGTCGGGACGGGGGTGCGCCAGCTCCTCGAGCACATCGTCCACGACATCCCGGCGCCCGTGGGGAACGCCGGCGGCCCCCTTCGGGCCCTCCTCTTCGACTCCTGGTTCGACGTCTACCGGGGCGTCACGTGCCTCGTCCGCGTCAAGGACGGGGCGATCCGGCCCGGGATGAAGGTGAAGATGCTCGGGATGGACCTCGTGTCGGAGGTCCAGGAGGTCGGCGTCTTCACGCCCAAGATGCAGGTCGTCCCCGAGCTGACCGTCGGCATGGTCGGCTACGTCATCGCGGGCATCAAGGACCTCCACTCCACGAAGATCGGCGACACGATGACCGAGGCCGAGCGCCCGGCCACCGAGGCGCTCCCCGGCTTCCAGGACGTCAAGCCGATGGTCTTCGCCTCGGTCTTCCCGACCGAGTCGGACGACTACGAGGACCTGCGCGACGCGATGGAGAAGCTCCGGCTGAACGACGCCTCGTTCACCTTCGAGCCCGAGTCGTCGACGGCCCTCGGCTTCGGCTTCCGCTGCGGCTACCTCGGCCTCCTCCACCTCGAGATCATCCAGGAGCGGCTCGAGCGCGAGTTCGACCTCTCGCTCATCACGACCGCCCCCTCCGTCCCCTACCGCGTCACGACGACGCGCGGCGAGGTCGTCGAGATCTCGAACCCGGTCAAGCTCCCCGAGACCCAGCTCATCGACGTCATCGAGGAGCCGCGCATCCTGGCGACGATCATCACGAAGGACGAGTACCTCGGCGGCATCCTCGCGCTCGCCGAGGAGCGCCGGGGGCGGCAGGTCTCGCTCGAGTACGCCGGCACGCAGCGGGCCGTCCTGAAGTACGACCTCCCGCTGAACGAGGTCGTCCTCGACTTCTACGACAAGCTCAAGTCGGTCTCGCGCGGCTACGCCTCGTTCGACTACCAGCTGACCGGCTACGCCCCCGCCGACCTCGTCAAGCTCGACGTCCTCATCAACGGCGAGGCCGTGGACGCCCTCGCCTTCATCGTCCACCGGGACAAGGCCCAGCCGAAGGGGCGCTCCCTCGTCGAGAAGATGAAGGAGATGATCCCGCAGCAGATGTTCGAGGTCATCATCCAGGCGGCGATCGGGGGCAAGATCCTCGCCCGCTCGACGGTGAAGGCCCTCCGCAAGAACGTCCTCGCCAAGTGCTACGGGGGCGACATCACGCGGAAGAGGAAGCTCCTCGAGAAGCAGAAGGAAGGCAAGAAGCGGATGAAGAAGGTCGGCCGCGTCGACCTCCCGCAGGAGGCCTTCCTCGCGGTCCTGAAGGTCGACTGAGGCCGGTCGTGCGACCCTCCGAGGGAGACGACGCCGCGGCCGCCTCCGCCGAACCCGCCCCGAGGGCCGGCGGAGCGACCCTCCGCGAGGTCGTCGAGGCGGTCCTCGTCGCGGTCGTCTTCGCGCTCTTCGTCAAGGCGTTCCTCTTCGAGGCCTACCAGGTCCCGAGCGGCTCGATGGAGGAGAGCCTCCTCGTCGGGGACCACGTGGTCGTCGACAAGCTCGCCTGGGCCCCCCGGGGGCTTCCCTGGGGGCCCCTCCTCCCGCGCCGGGAGATCCGCCGCGGCGACGTCGTCGTCTTCAAGGGACCCGAGGACCCGGGCCGGGACTTCGTGAAGCGGGCGGTCGCCCTCGGCGGGGAGACGGTCGAGATCCGCGGGAAGCGGCTCCGGGTGGACGGGGTCGACGTGCACGAGCCGTACGTCGTCCACCGCGACCCGGCGGTCCACTCGGGGGAGGGGCTCCCGGTCGCCCTCCGGGGCCGGGACGAGCTCGGGCCGCGGACCCTGCCGCCGGGGAGCTTCTTCGCCCTCGGCGACAACCGCGACGACTCCCGCGACTCGCGGGCCTTCGGGCCCGTGCCGGGGAACCTCGTCAAGGGGAGGGCTCTCTTCGTCTACTGGTCGGTCCGCCCGGCGCCGGAGACCTTCGCGGGGAGGGGCGCCGGCGTGCGCCGGGCTCTCGACGGCGCGATACACTTTTTCTCGAGGACCCGCTGGGAGCGGACGCTCCGCGTCGTGCGCTGAGCCCGGCCCGGGGGATGGGAACAGGAGGAAGGACATGTCCGTGAGGAACAGGGTTCGGGGAGAAGGGGCCTTCGGCACGATCGTGGGGATCGCCCTCGTCGTCCTCGTCGGCATCGCTCTCTTCAAGATCGTGCCGCTCCACATCGCCGGCAACACGGTCTTCGACGCGATGAGCGAGCAGGCGAACTTCGCGGGGATCAAGCCGCTCGACAAGATCCAGTACGAGGTCTTCGTCGCGGCGCAGGAGGCGGGGACGCCCCTCACCCTCCAGGACATCAAGGTCCGCCGCCACGGGACGGACGTCATCGTCGAGGCCAAGTACATGCAGAAGGTCTCGGTCCTCGGCTACCAGTACAACTACGTCTTCGACCGGACCGTCACCAAGCCGGTCTTCTGAGGCGGGCGGGCCCGGTCCGGGGATGAAGCGCGAGAAGAAGCCGGAGGTCGAGGCGGACGCCGGGGGCGTCCGCCTCGACGTGTTCCTCGACGTCGCCTGCATCTACCCCACGCGCTCCCAGGCCAAGGAGGCCTGCGAGGGGGGGAAGGTCGACCTGAACGGCTCCTCGGCGAAGCCCCACCGGACGGTGAAGCCGGGCGATTCGCTCCAGGTGACCGTCCCCGGCCGGAGACGCACGCTCGTCGTGAGGTCCGTGACGGACCGGCACGTCCCGAAGGCCGAGGCGCGGGCCCTCTACGAGGAGACGACGCCCGAGCTCACGCCCGAGCAGGTCGAGGCGCGCAGGCTCGAGCGGCTCCTCGCGCCGAAGCGGGACGCGAGCGCCGGAAAGCTCTCGCGGCGGGAGCGGGAGGACCGGGGGCGCCTCCGGGGCTGGTGAGGACCGCGGGGCCGCGGGCTAAGATGCCGGCCTTCCTTTCATGAGAATCCTCCTCTACACGGGCAAGGGCGGGGTCGGAAAGACGACCGTCGCGGCCGCCACGGGGCTCACCCTGGCCGCCCGCGGCCTGAAAACGCTCGTCATGTCCGTCGACGCCGCCCACTCCCTGGCCGACGCCTTCGACCTCGACGGCCGCCTCGCGGACAAGAGCCGCGGCGTCCCGACCCTCGTGGCCGAGAACCTCTGGATCCAGGAGGTCGACGTCACCGAGGAGATCGGCCGACACTGGAAGGACATCTCCGGCTACATCGCGACTCTCCTCGCCGTCACCGGAGTCGAGGAGGTCCTCGCGGAGGAGCTCGCCATCTTTCCAGGGATGGAGGAGGTCTCGGCCCTCCTCTACGTCAACCGCTACGCGCGGGACGAGGCCTACGACGTCCTGATCCTCGACTGCGCGCCGACGGGCGAGTCGCTCCGGTTCGTCTCGCTCCCGCCGACGCTCGACTGGTACATGAAGAAGCTCTTCAAGGTCGAGCGATCGTTCCTGAAGGCCGCGAGGCCCGTCGTCGAGAGGGTGACCAACGTTCCCCTCCCGCCCGAGCGCTACTTCGACAACATCCAGTCGCTCGCCGAGAAGCTGGACGGCGTCGACGCCCTCCTGAAGGACCCGAAGACGACGACCGTGCGGCTCGTGACGAACGCGGAGAAGATCGTCCTTCGCGAGACCCAGCGCGCCTTCATGTACTTCGGCCTCTACGGTTTCACCGTCGACGCCGTCATCGTGAACCGGCTCCTTCCCCCGATGGTCGGGGAGGGCTTCTTCGACAAGTGGCGGAAGACGCAGGCCCTCTTCCTGGCCGAGGCGAAGCGCTACTTCGACCCCGTCCCCATCTGGACCGTTCCCCTGAAGGACGACCAGGTCGTCGGGGTCGAGGGTCTCGCCGAGCTCGGGCGCGCCCTGTACGAAGGGGCCGACCCCGCCGCCTCGTTCCGGACGACGGCCCCCTACCGCTACCAGAAGAGGCCGGGGCACTACCTCCTGACGCTCGACCTCCCCTTCGCCGAGCGCGAGGACGTCGAGCTGGCGGTCGCCTCGGGCGACCTCATCGTCACCCTCGGGAACTTCCGGCACCACATCCCGATCCC
>CALMDF010000062.1 GCA_937864895.1 uncultured Holophagales bacterium
GCCCTCGCCTCAGGACGGATCAGGCCGCGACGGCTGCTGAGCAGCTCCCCGGAAGAACCCCGCCACCTCTCGCACCGTCTCCTCGAACCTCTCCAGCGGGAAGCAGTGCCCCGCGCCCTTCAGCACGGCGAGCCTCGCCCCGGGGATCGCCTCGGCGAGCCGTCGCGAGTTCTCGAGGGGGACGAGGCGGTCGGCGTCCCCCGAGAGGACGAGCGTCGGGACGCGGATCTCCCCGAGCCGCCGCCCCACGTCGTGACGGAGGACCGCGGCGGTCTGCTGCGCCAGCGTGCGCGGACCCGCCCGGCCGGTGTTCTCGACCCAGGCCCCGAACCGCGCGAGGTCCTTCTCCGCCATCTCGGCCGAGACGAGGGCCCTGCCGATGAGCCGGTGCGAGCCGAGCCGCGAGAGGACCCCGCCCGCGAGGAGGTCGGCGACGACGGGGAGCGAGGCCTTGCGGCTTTCCCTCCACCCCGCGAACGTCGCGCCGAGCGCGAGGGCCCTGACGCGCGCGGGGTGCCGGAGCGCGAGCTCGAGGGCGACCATCCCGCCCATCGAGATCCCGAAGACGCACGCGGGCCCGGCGCCGGCCGCCTCGAGGACCGCCGCGGCGTCGTCGGCCAGGTCGCCCATCCCGAACGGGCGAAGGGGCGACGTCGACCCGCCCGCGCCGCGGTTGTCGAAGGCGATCACCCGGAACTCGGCGGCGAGCCGCTCGGGCAGCGGGCCCCACGCCCGCGCCGCGAAGCTCATCCCCATGACGAGGAGAAGCGGGGGCGCGTCGCTCGGGCCGAGCGTTTCGTACGAGAGGCGGTGGGTTCCGCGGTCGGCTGAGGGCATGGGCTCGTTCCGAGTGTGCGCCGGCGGACCGCTCTCCGGCTCTTCCCGAAACACGCGGCGTACACTTCGCCAAAACGCGCTGCGAGGTGGCCATGAACCCACTCGGAACGATGAGCCGTCCGGTCGTGGTCGGTGCCCTGCTCGGCCTCACCCTCGCCGGCCCCCCTCTCGCCGCCCAGGTCGACGTCCGTGTCGCCGTGGGAACGATCCGGGAGGACCGGAACCGCTACGGGACGCAGGACCCGTCCGGGAGCATCACCATCTTCCCGAAGCTGGAAGGAGCCGGCCTCGACTCGGCGAAGGCCTTCCGGATGACGGTGACCTCCGCGCACGTCGACGCGGGCACCCCGCTCGAGCTGAAGTCGGACGAGCCGAAGTGGGCCGACAGCACGAACGACCCCACCCTCTGGATCAAGCTCGGCAGCCCGGCCCGCGAAGCCTCGACGGTGACCGTCGCCGGCACGCTCGAGGTCTACGTCCCCTCGCTCGACCCGGCCGCTGAGGTGAAGGTCGAGAACTTCTGGTCGAAGACAGGGAAGCCGCTCGTCTCCAGGCCGCTCCAGGACGCCCAGGTCGATCTCGCGATCTTCACGCGAGAGGAGGTCTCCGCGAACACCGTCGCTTTCCTGGGCTGGGCGGACCAGGCCTGGAAGGTCCAGGGCGTGAGGGTCATCCGGGCCGACGGGAGCGAGATCCCGGCGTCCAGCCGGGGCAGGTCGTCGGACGGCGAGAAGGTCCAGACGGAGCTCTCGTTCTCCGAGCCGGTTCCCGACGACGCCGGCATCGTCTTCACGCTCATGACGGATAAGTCGGTCGCCTCCCTCCCGTTCGAGCTGAAGGACATCCCCCTCCCGTGACGCACGCCGTGAGAGGAGCCGTCGCCATGACGAGAATTCCGTCCCGGGTCGCGCTCTCCCTCCTCCTCGTCTTCGGCACCACGGGGCTGGCCGGCTGCAAGCTCCCGGCCCAGGTGCTGCAGAAGATCTTCGTCCGGAAGACTCCCACGCCCACGCCCCTCCCCGCGGTGCCCGTGCAGGCCGAGTTCGTCCAGATCCAGGAAGAGCGGATCCGGGGGGAGGGGATGACCCCGAAGTGCGAGGTCGAGGTCAGCCTTCCCGGCACGAAGGCGGCCGACGTCGCCGCGACCCGCGTCGTCGTCCGGAAGGTCGTCGACGACCTCGGCGCCAGCCTCGTCCTCGACGACGCCGCCGAGGCCCGCTTCGAGAACGCCTACCACGACCCGTACAACAGACAGCCCGACATGCCGCTCACGTTCGCCGTCCCGATGAAGAACACCTCGCGCAAGGCGAAGCTCCTCAAGGAGGTCACGGCGGACGTCGAGCTCTACACGCCGGCCCTCGACCCGGCCGCCCTCGTCACCGTCCCGAACTTCCTCGGCGCGGCCGGCAAGCCGATCGTGAGCCCGGCCCTGGCCGCCGCCGGCGTCGAGGTCACCATCCTGTCGCCGGAGCAGATCGAAGAGGAGAGGAAGATCTACGCCGGGAAGCGGCGGGCCGAGGCGAAGAAGATGGGCCTCGAGGGCGACATGCTCGAGACCACCGTGAGGCTGGCCGCCGAGAGCTACCTCGCAAGCGGGCTCTACAACGTCTTCCTGAAGGTGAACGACCCCAACGGGAAGGTCCAGGACTACGTCTACCTCACCGGCAGCGGCGAGACGGAGTACGTGAACCGCGGCACGGAAGGCGGCTTCGTCTCCCTCGGGAGCCAGGGCTCGGAGCCCGGCCCCGACTGGGGCCTGCAGGTGCGCCTGAAGACCCCGAAGACCTTCCAGCGCTACACGTTCACGCTGAGGGACGTCGCCCTGCCCTGAGGCCCCGGTCTGCCGGGGGGCGCCCCCGCCCGGAATCCGAAACCGTTCGCCCGGCGGATATGACGCCGTGCAGCGACACCTCGTTCTCCTCGCCTCCACGGCTCTCGCCGCCCTCGCCCTCGCCGGCCCCGCCGCCGCGGACGACCGCTTCCGCCTCGAGCTCGAGGGGGGCGCCGCCTGGCAGCTCCGCAACGACTTCGCCGTCCCGGGCACCACCGGCACGCGCCTCTCCATCGACGAGGCCAACGGCGGCCCCTTCGCCGCCTTCCGCGGCACGCTCTGGGCCGACGTCTCGAAGCGCACCTCCCTCCGCCTCCTCGCCGCGCCCCTGCGGACGAGCGCGACGATCACGCCCGACACGCCCGTCGAGTTCAACGGGACCCTCTTCCCCGCGGGCCAGCCCCTCGACGTGGACTACGTCTTCGACTCGTACCGCCTCTCCTGGGTCTGGCGGTTCAAGAGCTCCGGGCCGGTCTCCTTCCGGGCCGGCCTCACCGCGAAGATCCGCGACGCGAAGATCGGGCTGGAGGGCTCGGGCCTCTCGAGCACGAAGGCGAACACCGGCTTCGTCCCGCTGCTCTACGGGGGCGTCCGCTGGCAGATGACCGACGCCCTCGCGCTCGACCTCGACGTGGACGCCGCCGCGTCGAGCCAGGGCCGCGCCGAGGACGTCGCCCTGCGCCTCGAGGCGAAGGTCTCCCCGAAGGTCGACGTCTTCGTCGGGGCGCGCACGCTGGAAGGCGGGGCCGACAACGACGAGGTCTACAGCTTCGCCTGGTTCACCTACGCGGTCGGGGGAGTCTCCTTCCGGTTCTGAGGCGAATCCGGGGCGGTTGAGCTGTCCGGCGCGGCCGCGGAGTTCTATGCTCGAGCCAGCGTGCGGCCGGGCCTCGAGGATCCCGCCCTGGCACCGGACGCTCCCGCGAGCGTTCCTTCTTCGGAGAGCACCCGGGCGTTCGAAGAGGCGGCCCTGGCGATCGAGGCCGAGGTCTCCTCGCCGATGGGCCGCGCCGACCGCGTCGCCGCCGCCTGCGAGCGGATTCGCGGCGTGCGGGGCTCCCGGGCGTCCCCTCCGGGCTCGAAGCCCCTGCTCCGCCTGGCGGAGCTCGCCGGCCGTCGCGCCGGGGCCCTCGTCGAGCCGGTCGTCTCGCTCCTCCTCGACGTGGCCGCCGACCTCCCCGACCCCTGGGAGCTCCTCGCGCCCCTCCTCGACTCGCCCGTTCCGCGCGTCGCCCCGAGGGTCCTCGAGCGGGCGGCGGCCCTCGCGGAAGGCGGGCGGCTGGCGCTCGACCCCGTGCGGGCCGCGGCCCTCGCCACCCGCGTGGAGGCGCCAGGCTCGCCCCTCGCCGAGCGCCCGGCCCTCGAGCTCCTCGACCGCCTTCTCCGGCCGGGCGGAAGGCTCCCGGCGGCGCTCGGCGAGTCGCTCGAGGCGCTCTACCTCCGGGCCGGCGACCCGAAGCTCCGCCGCCTCGCGGCCCGGCTCCTCGACCTCCCCTCGACGCTGCCGTCCCCGGAGCTCGCGCGCCTCGTCCTCGGCGAGGAGGCCGGGCGGGCCCTCGGCCGGTACCTCGCCTTCACGCGCGCCACGCACCTCGACCTCCTCGAGCTGACCCCCGCGCCGGGCACGCCCCCCCCGGCCCTCGAGTCGATCCGCCGGGCGGAGGCGGCGTGCGGCGAGGCGCTCCTCGGCGATCTCCTCGCCACGCTCGGCTGGCGGCGCGTCAACGCCGGCCTCGTCGTCCAGCCCCGGGTGGGGGTGAG
>CALMDF010000063.1 GCA_937864895.1 uncultured Holophagales bacterium
AGCTTTGAACGGCTTCATGGTCGGAGCTCCTCCGTGATCAGACGGCCAGGGCCCTCGCCCCGCCCGCGAGCGTCGCCTTCACGACCTCGACGACCTTCTCCGGCGCGATTCCCTCGGCCTTCTTCTCGCGGCGCGTGGAGACCTCGCCGACCCCCTTCGCGAGGGCCTTTCCGCCGATGACGACGCGGACCGGGAAGCCGATCAGGTCGGCGTCCTTGAACTTCACGCCGGGGCGCTCGTCGCGGTCGTCCCAGAAGACCTCGACGCCCGCCGCCTTCAGGTCCGTGTAGAGCTTCTCGGCCGCCTCGAGGACCTCCTTGTCGCGCTGGAGCGACAGGAGGGCGACCGTGTACGGCGCGAGCGGGACGGGCCAGATGATCCCGTCGTCGTCGTGGTTCTGCTCGACGGCGGCGGCGACGGTCCGGCCGATGCCGAGGCCGTAGCAGCCCATCGTGAGCGGGATCATCTTCTGCTGCGGGTCGGCGACCTCGCACTTCATCGCCTCGGAGTACTTCGTCCCGAGCTTGAAGATGTGCCCCACCTCGATGCCCCGCTTGATGCGAAGGACGCCTGTCCCCGTCGGCGAGGGGTCGCCGTCGCGGGCGGTCGCGACCTCGAGGACGCCGGCCACCTTCAGGTCGCGCTTCACGGACAGATTCGAGTGGTGGGTTCCGTCCTCGTTCGCGCCGCAGAAGACGTTGCGGGCGTTCTCCATCGTGCGGTC
The DNA here is from genome assembly GCA_937864895.1 of uncultured Holophagales bacterium. Lineage (GTDB taxonomy): Bacteria > Acidobacteriota > Thermoanaerobaculia > UBA5066 > UBA5066 > UBA5066. Next base: position 725 of record CALMDF010000063.1, read on the forward strand.
GACGTAGACCGGCACCTCGTCCTGCCCCTTCGGCGCCATCAGTCCGATCGGCCCGATGAAGCCCGGCTTGCAGCCGGAGATCTCGGGGAGCCGCTCCTCGGGGACGAGCCGCACGTGCGCGACGCCGAGCGCCTTCGGGAGCTTCACCTCGTTGATCGTCAGGTCGCCCCGGATCACGATCGCGCAGACGAACGAGGTCTCGTCGGAGCGGATCGCCTCGTAGAGCATCGTGTTCGTGATCCGGTCCTCGGTCGTCCCGAGGTGCCTGGCCTGCCCCTCGGTCGAGACGATGCCCGGGGTCGGCGAGTCGGCGCGGCCGAAAGGCTTCTCTTCCTCGCCCGCCCAGGGCTCGGGGAGGGGCGCCGTGATGGCCTTCTCGACGTTCGCGCCGTACTGGCCGTCCTCGGAGAAGACGAGAGCGTCCTCGCCGGTGTCGGCGACGACCATGAACTCCTCGGAGGCGGAGCCGCCGATGGCGCCCGAGTCGGCCTGGACGAGGGCGTACTCGAGGCCGCAGCGCTCGAAGATGGCCCGGTAGGCCTTCTCCATCTTCACGTAGTGGGCGTCGAGCCCCTTCTGGTCGACGTCGAAGGAGTAGGCGTCCTTCATCAGGAACTCGCGCCCGCGGAGGAGTCCGAAGCGGGGGCGGATCTCGTCGCGGAACTTCGTCCGGATCTGGTAGAGGTTGAACGGCAGCTGCCGCCACGAGGTGACCGACCGGCGGACCATGTCGGTCACGGCCTCCTCGGCCGTCGGCGCGAGCGCGAACTCGGTCGCCTTGCGGTCCTCGAGGTGGAAGAGGATGCCGTCGTTCATGTAGCGGTCCCACCGCCCCGACTCGACCCACAGCTCTTTCGGCTGGGCGATCGGCAGGTCGACCTCGAGGGCGCCGGTCCTGTCCATCTCCTCGCGGACGATCTCGATCATCTTCTTGAGCGACCGGAAGCCCATCGGGGTGAAGGAGTAGATGCCGGCGGCGACCTTCATGAGCATCCCCGCGCGGGCGAGGAGCTTGTGGGAGACGACCTCGGCATCGCCGGGGGCTTCGCGGAGGGTGGAGAGGAGGTAGTTGGACCAGCGCATCGGGGGCGGAGGATAGCGCAGGGCGCCGGGGCGCCCGCTCGCCGCCCGGAGAGCCGGTCCCGGGGTGTCCGGAGGGGTCTTGCTTTCGCGGCCCCGATGCAATAGCGTCTCAAATACCACCTTCAGAGCCTCTCTGAACTGGACATTTCCGACGATGCCCCTTCGGGGGAGGAGAGTGCGCATGCATCGAACGTCCCGCCTCCCAGGACCTGTGCTCTGGCTCACCGCAAGCCTGGTGATCCACGCCCTCGTGGCCCCCGCGCTCTCGGCCCAGCTCGTCATCAGCGAGTTTCGGGTCCGAGGGCCGAACGGGGCCAACGACGAGTTCATCGAGATCTCCAACAACTCGGGGGCCGATCACACGGTCGCCGGCGGCGGGACCGGCTACGCCGTCGCCGCGTCGAACGGCGTGGCGCGGTGCGTCATCCCGAACGGCACCGTCATCCCGAACCGCGGCCACTACCTCTGCGTCAACTCCGTCGGCTACTCGCTGGCGTCGTACCCGGCCGGGAACGGCACGACGGCCACCGGCGATGCGACGTACACCACCGACATCCCCGACAACGCGGGGATCGCGATCTTCAACACCAGCGTCTCGGCGAACTTCGTGCTCGCCAACCGCCTCGACGCGGTCGGGTCGACCTCCGAGGCGAACACGCTCTACAAGGAAGGGACCGGCTACCCGGCGCTGACGCCCTTCTCGATCGACTACTCGTTCTACCGCGACACCTGCGGGAAGGACGGGTCGATCACGACCTTCACCCCCTGCCCGGCGGGCGGAGTCGTGACGGACACGAACGACAACGCGGCGGACTTCGTCTTCGTCGACACGAACGGCACGTCGGCGGGCGCCGGCCAGCGCCTCGGGGCCCCCGGCCCGGAGAACCTCTCCGCGCCGATCCCCGCCGGCAACTCGTTCACGCTCTCCCCCTTCGACTCCTGCGTCGGCCCACTTTCGCCTCCGAACCGGGTCCGCGACTTCACGAGCGACCCGGCCAACAACTCGACGTTCGGGACACTGGACCTTCGCGGGACGTACCAGAACAACACCGGCGGGAACATCACCCGGCTCCGCTTCCGCATCGTCGACCTGACGACGTTCCCGGCGCCCTCCGGAATCGCGGACCTTCGGCCGCGGACGTCGACCGCGGTCGTCGTCACCGTGGACCGGCCGCCGTGCGGCTCGGGCACGAGCAACGTCACGGTCCAGGGGACGACGCTCGAGCAGCCGCCGTCCCAGCCGAACGGCGGCGGGTTCAACTCCTCTCTATCTGCCGGCACGGTAACGCTCGGGACGCCGCTGCCGAACGGGGGGACCATCGACCTGCGCTTCCTCCTCGGCATCCAGCAGACGGGCGCCTACCGGCTCGGCGTCGTCATCGAGACGCTTCCCGGAGGCGGCTCCACCGTCTTCGAGTTCGTCGGGAACACCGACGCGACCCCCGACCTCACGCTCGCCAAGAGCGACGGCGACGCGACCGCGGCCCCCGGCGACACGATCGTCTACACGCTCACCTACGCGAACACGACCGACGACAACGTGGTCGCGCCGAACGTCGTCCTGACGGAGACGGTCCCCGTCGCGACGACCTTCAACGCCGGGGCGAGCACCGCCGGCTGGGCCTGCGTGCCGAACGCCAACCCCGGCTCGGTCTGCACGCTCGCCGGCGGGAACCTCGTCGGCCCGAAGCGGACCCCTCCTGGCCCCGTT
>CALMDF010000064.1 GCA_937864895.1 uncultured Holophagales bacterium
CTCCACGAGGTGGAGGTCCTCGACCTCTTCTCGCACTTCGCGACGATCCCGATCGCCTACAACCACCCGAAGCTGAAGGATCCCGCGTTCCTCGAGGAGCTCCACCGGGCCGCCCTGACCAAGCCCGCGAACAGCGACATCTACACGCAGGAGATGGCCCGCTTCGTCGCGACCTTCGCGCGGGTCGCCGTCCCCGAGAGCCACGCCCGCCACCTGTTCTTCGTCGAAGGGGGATCCGTCGGCGTCGAGAACACCCTGAAGACCGCCTTCGACTGGAAGGTGCGGAAGAACTTCCGGAAGGGCTACCGGCGCGAGGTCGGGCACCAGGTCATCCACTTCGAGCAGGCCTTCCACGGCCGGACCGGCTACACCCTCTCGCTGACGAACACCGCCGACCCGCGGAAGACGATGTACTTCCCGAAGTTCCAGTGGCCCCGGATCGTCAACCCGAAGCTCCGGTTCCCCGTCGACGCGGCCGAGGTCGAGCGCGTGACGAAGGTCGAGGCTCTCGCCCTCGCGCAGGTGAAGCAGGCCCTCGTCGACAACCGGGACGACGTGGCCGCCCTCATCATCGAGCCGATCCAGGCCGAGGGGGGCGACAACCACTTCCGTCCCGAGTTCCTCGTCGCGCTCCGGCAGCTCTGCGACGAGAACGACATGCTCTTCATCTGCGACGAGGTCCAGACGGGGATCGGCCTCACCGGTCGGATGTGGGGGTTCCAGACGGTCGGCGTCACCCCCGACCTCTTCGCCTTCGGCAAGAAGATGCAGGTCTGCGGCTTCGCGTCGAACGAGAGGATCTTCGACGAGCCCGAGAACGTCTTCCACGTCTCCTCCCGCATCAACTCCACCTGGGGAGGCAACCTCGTCGACATGGTCCGGGCCCGGAAGTATCTCGAGATCATCGAGGAGGAGGACCTCGTCGGGAACGCCCGCACCGTCGGCGAGTTCCTCATGTCCAGGCTCCAGGAGCTCGCGGCCGAGTTCCCGGGGAAGATGGGGAACGTCAGGGGCCGCGGCCTTTTCATCGCGTTCGACCTCCCCGACGGCCCGACCCGGGGGAAGGTCCTCTCCACCTGGCTCCAGAAGCACAACGTCATGGGCCTTTCCTCCGGCGAGAGCGCCATCCGCCTCCGCCCCGCCCTGACCCTCTCGAAGGACGAGGCCCTTCTCGGCGTCCAGAGGCTCCGCGCCACGCTCACGGAGGTCTTCGGGTAGGAAGGACGGCCGCCCCCGAATGCGATTTCGATCCGGAGCCCCGCGTCGAGCGGGGCTCCTTCTCTCGATATCCGTCCTCCTCTTCGTCCTCCTCTTCGGGGTCGTTGTCCCCGTGCCGCGGATCGTCGCCCTGCGCTTCTCGCCGCCTTCGACGACGTCCTTCCTCGAGGCGCGGCGGGAGCGCCTCGCCACCGCCGGCGGGAAGGCCCGGATCGACCGCCGGCCCGTCCCCCTCGAGAAGGTCTCTCCCCACCTCGTGACGGCCGTCCTCGTCGCCGAGGACGCCCGGTTCTTCGAGCACCACGGGATCGACCTCGAGGCCGTGAAGGCGGCCCGGCGGCGAAACCGGAAATTCCCGAAACGCCGGCCCGTGGGCGCCTCGACGATCACCCAGCAGCTCGCCAAGAACCTCTTCCTCTCCCCCGACAGGAGCTGGACCCGCAAGGGGCGCGAGGCGGCCATCGCCCTGGCCATGGAGCTCCTCCTCCCCAAGCGCACGATCCTCGAGCACTACCTCTCCGGCATCGAGTGGGGCGAGAGGGTCTGGGGCTGCGAGGCGGCGGCCAGGAAGTACTTCGGCGTCCCGGCTTCGGCCCTCACGCGGTCCCAGGCCGCCTGGCTCGCCGCGATGATCCCCGGCCCCCGCGTCTTCCTGGCGAACCCGGGACGGCACCAGAGGCGGGCCGCGCGGATCCTCGCGCGAATGGACCGTGCCGGCCGCCTCGGGCCCCTCGTCCTCGAGGAGACCGGAGACGACGACGCGCGGTAAGATTTCGGCATCATGAACCGTCTCAAGCGTGTCCTCCCGGGCGGAGCGCTCCTCCTTTCCGCCCTCCTCGTTTCGGCCTGCGGGCAGAAGCCCGCCGAGATCCGGGTGAAGCCCGCGAAGCTGGACGTCTACGGCCTCGGCCGCGTCGCCTCCGTCGCCGCCGACGTCGTCGACGGGAAGGGCGAGATCGTCGCCGGGAAGAAGGTCGCCTGGGAGTCGTCGAACCCGAAGGTCGCGACGGTGGACCCGCAGACGGGATCCGTGAAGACGGTCGCCACCGGCAAGGCGACGATCACGGCCCGGCTCGCCGACCCGCCGCTCGAGGGCAGGGCTTTCCTCGAGGTCTTCGACGTCGCCGTCGTCAACGTGCGGCCCGCGCGGACGACGCTCGCGGGCCCCGCGGGGACCGCGTTCCCGCTCACCCTCGAGGTGAAGGACAGCGCGGGAGCGCCGGTCACGATGACGGCGGCGTGGAGCTCGGGCGCCCCCGGGATCGCGACGGTCGACGCCGAGGGCGTCGTGACCTCGGCGGGCGAGGGGACGACGACCATCCGGGCCCTCGTCGGCGACGTCTCCGGGGCCGCCGACGTCGTCGTCGTGTTCCGGAGCATCGAGACCCTCGAGGCGTCCCCCCTGAACATCCCTCTCAAGGTCGGAGAGCTCGGGAAGGTCACGCTCGTCGCCCGCGACCCGCAGGGCGTGCCGATCCCCGACGTCGCCGCGACCTGGACCTCCTCGGACCCGATGGTCGCCACCTGCTCGGGCGGGACCGTCCTCGGCATCGGCCCCGGCTCGGCCACGATACGCGTCGCCTGCGGCGCGAAATCCGCGGAAGTCTCGGTGATCGTGTTTTGAGCGAATCCGTCCGGCTCCCCGCCGTCGCCGGACTCTTCTACGAGGGCGGCGCGCGGGCCCTCCGGACGGACGTCGAGTCGTACCTCGGCGCGGCCCTCTCTCCGCGCCTCCCCGAGGCGGGGTGGCGGGCCCTTCTCCTCCCGCACGCCGGGCACGTCTACTCGGGCGCGATCTGCGCGAAGGGGGTCGGCGCCGTCACTCTCCCCCGGACGGTGCTCCTCATCGGCCCGAACCACCACGGGGAAGGGGCCGGCCTCTCCCTCTCCGGGGCGGCGGCGTGGAGGACTCCCCTCGGCGACCTCCCCCTCGCCCGGGAGCTCGCCGAAGGGCTCCTCGCCGAGGAGCCGGCGGTCCGCCTCGACGAGAGGGCCCACCACCGGGAGCACGCCCTCGAGGTCATCCTCCCCTTCCTGCAGGCGGCCCGCCCGGACGTCTCCATCGCCTGCCTCTCCCTCGGCGAGCCCGACCTCGACCTCTGCCGCTCCGTCGGGCGCGCCGTGGCCCGCGCGGTGACGCGCCTCGAGGAGGGCGGCGGCCGCGTGGCCCTCGTCGTCTCCTCGGACCTCAACCACTACCTGCCCCGCGTGGAGAACCGGCGGAAGGACGATCGCGCCATCGAGGCGCTCCTCCGCGGCGACCCGGCCGAGCTCTTCGGCCGGGTCCTCCTCCGCGAGCGGATCTCGATGTGCGGCGTCCTCCCGGCGACGGCGCTCCTCGAGGCCCTGAGGCTCCTTCCCCCCACCACCCCGAGGCTCCTCGCGAGAGGCGACTCGGGGGACGCCTTCGGAGACACGAGCCGGGTCGTCGGCTACGCCGCCCTCGTCTGGGAGACCAGTCCCGGGACCGGAGAAAAGGAGAGCTGATGCGCATCGCGAACCTTTCGGCCGAGGTTTCGCCCTTTGCCAAGACGGGCGGCCTCGGCGACGTCGTTTCGTCCCTTCCGAAAGCCCTCGCAGCCACCGGGCACGACGTCGACGTGTGGGTCCCCTTCTTCCTCGAGGCGGCAGACTGGTTCCGCCGCCGGGGAACGTGGCCCGTGCAGGAGCTCGACCCCTTCGACGTCTCCGTCATGGGGGCCCCGCATCGCGTCAGCATCCTCGGGGCGAACCTCCCCGGGACCTCCGTCCCGGTCCACTTCGTCGCCCACGACCCCCTGTTCCACCGCCCGGGCGGGCTCTACGCGAAGAACGAGCACGGCGTCGACGACGGCATCTGGAGGTTCAGCCTCTTCGTCCGCGCCGCCCTCGAGGCCATGAAGAGGACGGGCGACCGGCCGCAGGTCCTCCACACGCACGACTGGCACCCCGGGCTCGCGCCGATGCTCGGAGCGTGGAGCTCCTGGCGCGACCCGTGGTTCGACGACGTCGCCTCCGTCCTGACGATCCACAACGTCGGCTACCAGGGGATCTACGGCCCCGACCAGCTTCCGGTCCTGGGCCTGCCGCCGGAGACGTGGACCGGAGGCCTCCTCGAGCACGACGGCGCGGTCAACATGCTGAAAGGGGCGATCGTCGCCGCCGACATGGTCACGACCGTCTCTCCCACCTACGCGTGGGAGGTGAGGTCCCCCGAAGGGGGCGCCGGGCTCGACGGCGTCCTGAGGCTCAAGGCCGCGCGGCTCACGGGCATCCTGAACGGCATCGACCGGCAGGAATGGAACCCCGAGACCGACCCGCACCTGGCCTCG
>CALMDF010000065.1 GCA_937864895.1 uncultured Holophagales bacterium
AGTGGACGCCGACGGAGGTCGGCTGGCCGGCGCCGCCCGGGATCCAGTAGGTCGTGGCGTTCAGCGTGATCGGCTTCCAGGTGCAGCCCGAGGTCTCGAGGCAGCCGCCGATCGCCCAGGCGCGCGCGTCCTCGATGTCCATCCCCTCCGGGCCGTAGTGGTGCTTGAGGAACTCCATCGCGACCTGGTTGTTCATGAAGGCCGGGTAGCCGCCGCCGGTCTTGATGCACTCCATGGCGAGGAGCAGGTAGTCCTCGGGGAGCTTCTCGTCGTAGATGACCGCGAGCGTGGACTGCGGCATCACGTTCCGGATGCCCGCCTCGAGGAGGAGGTACTCCAGCCGGTTGCAGGCGTGGCGCCCGTCCTTCTGGAGGCCCGCGCACGACACGGTGTTGAACGTGTTGCCGGAGAGGACGCCGCCGACGACGCCCATCGAGGCGAAGCAGTCGATCGAGGTCTTCACGACGCGGTCGAGCTCGAGGAGCTCGATGACCTCGTCCTCGGTGATCCGGCCGGCCTTGATGTCCTGTTCGAACCAGGGGAAGAGGACCTGGCCGATGCGGCCCGGGGACATCCCCGAGATGGCGTCCTCGTTCAGGACGGCCAGGTGCATCGTCTCGATCATCTGGAAGGCCTCGATGAAGGTCCGGGGCGGGTTGTGCTCGAGCCACTCGAGGCGCTCGGCGATCCCCTTGTACTCGGCCTTCTGGACGGCTTCCTTCTCGATCGACTCGAGGCGCCGGGCTTCCTTCGCGTAGTTGCGGACCCAGGCCTGGAGGCCCTCGGTCGCGAGGATGACCGCCTCGTAGTTGTAGAGGCGGTTCATGCCGGTGAGGCCGTCCCCGTCCGCGCGGCCCGCGACCTTGGCCTTCATCTCCTTCGCGAGGTTGATGATGCCGTCGAAGCCGAGGTGGAGCGGGTAGTAGTAGTTGATGACCTCGCGCCCCTGCGGGAGCGTGTAGCCGGAGTCGAACATGCAGACGATGTTCCGCATGATCGCTTCCTTGGTCTCGTAGCCCGGGACCATCGTCTCGTACTTGTGGCCCAGGTCGTCGACCGACTTGCCGACCCACATCCGGGCGACCTCGAGGAGGCCGGGGATCTCTTCCTGGCGCATCCCGAACTTCCCGGCGATGGAGACGACCTTGCCGAAGCTCTTGACGACGTTGCCGCCGCCCTGGCCGAACTTGGAGTGCTCGTCGACGGAGGTCGACCCGCGCTTCAGCGCATCCTGGTAGAGCTCGTCCTCCTTGGCCATGTAGAAGCCCTCGGAGAGCCACGGCATCGGGAAGGAGCCGCGGAAGAAGGGGGCCTTGTGCATGACGAGGAGCTCGCCGGGGAAGATCACGGGCGTCGTGTGGGAGAAGGCGGCCTTGAGGGCCATCGCCCGGCGCACGACGGGGATCTCGTTGTCGTGCTGGAAGTACTCCCGCGTGTACCAGTAAGGGAACTCGTTGTTCGCCGACGAGAGGGTCTGCATGAAGATGTCACGCAGCTTCTGGACGCGCGGGTGCGCTTCCTTCTTGATCTCGCGGTCGACGAGGTTCTTCGGCGCGTGCCCGCCGACCTCGAAGTCCATCGAGACGCCGGCGTCCGCCAGTACTTCCTTCAGTTTCTTCGGCATCGAAACCCTCCTGATTTCCTCGCTGATTCCGGGTGGGATGTCTGGGCCGACTGGGTCCAGTTCGTTTCGCCTCCTCCATCGCAAGGGCGCTGCCACCTCGCGGCTTGGCTCACCCGGCCGACCCAAGCGACTGACGGCACTCGACTTGGCCCCGCTTTCCGAATAGGGTCCCAACGCGGTCCGCATGTCTGCGCCCGTGACATGCGCCGAGCCACCTCGGGCCGGCCTCCTCGGTCGTTTCGTGGTCACCAGAAGTGACCAGGCGCCGCTGAAGGAGCGGTCCGCAGTCGCCCGACGCGCCCGATGCCGCTCCGCGTCCACGGACGTGACACCCCCTGTCACGTCCGGCGACACCGCAGAAACCCCTTGCGGATCGCCGCGTCACGCCCCACCTTCCTCGCGGGCGGACTGGGCCCTCGGGAAAGCGACGATGAGAACTGCACCGACGGTGAAACGTCTGGTCGCGGCGCTCGTCCTCGACCGCGAGGCCCTCGATTGCCAGAAGGGGCTCTGCTCCGGCGGCATCGACGCGAACGCGATCGCCGACGACGTCCGCAATGCCTACTACGAGCTCGTGGGCGCGCTCCGCGCGCTCGAGCCGTACGACCTCGCCGCGAGCCGAATCCTCGAATCCCTCGGCGAGACGCCCAATCCCGAAGCCTGACCGCGGCACGCGCCGCTACGGAGAAGCCAGATGCCCGTGACCCCTGCCCCCGAACGCGAGACCCTGATCGAGGAGATCGTCGACCGCGAGTGGGACATGATGAAAGCGGTCGTCTCCGACGGCCGCTCGCTCTGCCAGGAGCGGCCCGGCACGTTCCGCGCGATGCGCGGGATGAGCCACTCCGTCCTCTCGCGGGACACGCTCGCCTCCTACCTCGGCGACCTGAGGAACGCGTTCGCCAAAGGCCGGAACCTCGTCACCGAGAAGTACGCCCGGATGGAGGGGAAGATCCTGCCCGTCTCGCAGTGCCCGCTCATCCCCCGGATCGTCGCGATCGAGCTGGAGTGGATGCGGCAGCTGTGCGAGCTCTTTCCCCTCACGTTCCAGCCGTCGACGGCTTCCTTCGCCCGTTACGAGGCGTGCGAGCTGGAGACGTACTCCGACGCGACCCTGACGCTCCTCTACCGCGACGCGCTCGGGGCCCGCGAGGCCGGGCGGAACCTCGTCCGCGAGCGGTACGAGAACCTCTTCCAGACGCTCGGCCAGTGGACGCTCGCCGAGGTCGAGGCGAAGGGGCGGGAGAAGGCCGCGCTCCAGGCCGGGGGCGACTCGTGACGCTCCCTCCCGTCCCCGGTCCCGAGGTGCTCGTCGAGGAGATCGTCGAGCACGAGTGGGAGATGATGATGGAGGTCCTTTCGCACCGCCCCGAGCTCTGCCAGGAGCGCCCCGGCGGCTACCGGACGATGCGGGAGATCACGCTCTCGTCCCTCTCGCCCGACACGCTCCGGACGTACCTCGGCGAGCTGCGGAGGGCCCGCCTCGCCGGCCGGAACCTCGTCGGCGAGAAGCACGCCCGGATGGAGGAGGCCGCGGCGGCCGCGCCCTCTAATCCCTTCGTCCCGCGGATCGTCGCGATCGAGTCGGCCTGGATGGCCCAGCTCTGCGCCGCCTTCCCCTTCACGTTCCGCGGCGCCGTCGCCGACTACGCGCGCGCCCTCGCGTGCGAGCTCGGGACGCTCTCGGACCCGACGGTCACGCTCCTCTACCGCGACGTCCTCGCCGCCCGCGAGGCCGGCCGAAACCTCGTCCGGGAACGGTACGAGACCCTCTTCCGGCGGCTCGCGAGAGGGACCCTCGAGGAGGTGGAGGCGAAGGAGCGTGCGGAGATTCCGGACGCGCTCTGATGTCAGCCGGGAAGGAGCCCCCGCTCGCGCAGGATCGCGTCGAGCTTCGCCCCGTACCGCTCGTCGAGGCCGCGCACGGCCGCCGCGTGCGCGAGGGCCGCCTCCGTGTCGCCGAGCTCGAGGAGCGTGAGGGCCAGCTGGAACCGGGGTGGCGCGAAACCCGGGGCCGCAGCGACGGCCGAGGCCAGGATCTCCGCGGCCCCCTCGGCGTCGCCCTGCATCCCGCGCGAGAGACCGAGGCCCCAGAGAGCCCCGACGTGCCTGGCGTCGATCGCCAGCGCGCGTGCGTAGGCGGCGTCGGCTTCCTCCCACCGGCTGCACGAGCGGAACGTCGTCCCGAGCCAGGAGTGGAGGTCGGCCGTCTCCGACTCGGCGATCGCCGCCTCCAGGATCCGGATCGCCTCGTCCCAGCGGCCGGCCCGGCCGAGCTCGAGGGCGTCCTGGGCTTCGCTCCTCACGGCCGGACATCCTACGCTCCCCGCGACGAGGGCCGCGCGTGAACGGCCTCGCCCTCTCTCGCGGTTACTGGGAGTCCGTCATCCGCCCGGCCCTCGCCGCCGGCTTTCCCCAGCTCCTCCCGCGCGTCGCCGCGGGGCTCGTCGGCGAGGGCTCCGAGTGCTGGGGATACGACGACGAGCTCTCGCGCGACCACGACTTCGACCCGACGCCCTGCCTCTGGCTCGCGGCTTCCGATTTCGAGATTCACGGCGCCCCGCTCGCCTCGCTGCTGGCCTCCCTGCCCCCGCCCCGCACCTCGGCGCTCCTCACGCCGGAGGGCCGCGGGCGGCGCGGCGTCCACGAGACCGGCGCCTTCTACCGCTGTTTCCTGGGCGTCCCGCGCGCCCCCAGGACCCTCGAGGAGTGGCGGGCCGCGCCCGAGCCGGGCCTCGCCGCCGCGACGAACGGCGAGCTCTTCGCCGACCCGGGCGGCGAGTTCTCGAGGATCCGCCGCGAGCTTCTCGCGTTCTACCCCGAGGATCTCCGGCTCGCGAGGCTCGCCCGGCGCCTCCACGCCGCGGGCCAGGCCGGCCAGTACAACCGTGCGCGGTGCCTCCTC
>CALMDF010000066.1 GCA_937864895.1 uncultured Holophagales bacterium
GCGACCTCCTCGTCCAGCTCGCGGTCGAGGACCTGGTAGACCGCCCCCATCCCGCCCCGCCCGAGGACGGAGAGGACGTCGTCCCGGCCCGCGAAGACCGCCCCGATCCTCGGGCCGCGCGCCGCCGCGCGGACGGCCTCGCCCGTCACCGTCGCGGCCGAGGTGACCGCCGTCGGCGCGATGCCCCGCGTGGCGTCGGCCGGTTTGCGGCGCATCTCGGCGAGGAGCTCCTCGAGCTGCCTCTTCTCCCTGAGCTCGCCGACGAGCGCCTCGAAGGCGCGCGCGAGGAGACCCACCTCCCCGCTCCCGCCCGAGGGGAGCTTCACGTCGAGGTTCCCGTCCCTCACGGCGATCGCTCCCGCGGCCAGCTGCTGGAGGGGACGCGCGATCCGGCCTGCGAGAAGGAAGCTGACCGGCACCGAGACGAGGAGGACGCCGAGGCCCACGAGGAGGAGCGTCTCGCGGATCTTCCGGAAGGCCGCCGTCTCCTCCTCGCGAGAGCGGGAGACGACGACGGCGCCAAGCACCTCCTCGGCGGCCGAGAGGAGCGGGATCGCCTTCACGACACGCCGCTCCTCGTCGACGACGACGTCGAGCGGCCCGACGATCTTCCCTTCGCCGAAGAGGAGCGCGAGGACGGCGGGATCGCGGCTGAGGGCCGGGACGATCCCGTCCGCCCCGGCCGGGTCGGTCGCCGCCCCGACCTCGACCTTCGGAGGCTCGCCCCTCTTCGCCGTCTCCGCGACGAAGGTGACCTGCCCCCCCGTCAGGTCCCGCAGCTCCCGCGCCCGCCCCTCGTCGAGCGGGATCGACGCCGCCACGACGCCGACGAGCCGCGCCTCGCCCTTTTCAGGGTCGCCCGCGATGACCGGCGCCGCCGCGACGACGGCGAGCGTCTTCCCCTCGCGGATCGTCGCGGCGGCCTCCCGCCAGGAGTCGAGAGGGTCGGCGACCCACCGGACCGCCCGGAACGACCGCCTTTCCTCCTCGACCGGGGGCCGGTCGCTCCGCGCGACGAGAACTCCCGCGCGGTCGAAGAAGAAGAACGTCCTCGCGTTCAGGATCTGCGCCTTGTCCTTGGCGGTATCCCAGACGGTCCCGGCGGGCGAGTCGAAGATCGCCTTGATCCCTGGCTCCTCGGCGACCGAGCGGAGCGTCGCCTTCAGCTGCGACTCGAGGCCCGCCCGGTAGACGGCGACGTCGCGGGGGATCTTCTGGAGGGCGTTGCGGATGCTCTCCTCGGCGACCTGGTTCGCGCGCAGGGTCGCGAGGGACACCGCGAGGCCGAGGGTGACGACGACGAGGAACGCCGCCGAGAGGAAGTACTGGGTCTTCAGCTTCAGGCCGGTCGCGGCGAGGGGAGCGGCTCCGAGGCCGGCGCCGGGGTCCGACGCGGTCGCTGCGCGGGGCGCGACGACGGTGGGGGCCGACTCGGAATCGGGTTTCTCAGTAGCGGTTTTCATCGTCGTCCGGCGGAGGGTAGTCCTTTCCGTGCTTGTTCCTGTGGGGCAGGGCCTTCCACTTCGACGCGTCGAGCGAGACGGTCACGTCGACCGTCTCTCCCGGCGGTACGACGACCGTGCCGTTCCACTCGCCGCCCCGCTCCTCCCAGGCCTTCAGCGCCTGGCGGCCCGCCGGGACGCCCGCGATGAGAGCGACGCCCTCGGGCCCCGTCTGCGCGTAGAGGTTCCCGTCGACGACGACGACGAAGGCCGCCATCTGGGGGTGGATGTTGCAGAAGACGCTGACGACGCCCGGCTTCTCGAAGCTCGTCGTCCTCGAGGCGCCGTTGCGGTAGAGGCCCAGGTCGAACTGCGAGGGCTCCGAGAGGCTGAAGACGTTGTGGAAGATCTTGTCGTAGTTCGGGAAGGTCACCGTCGTCCCCGCCGGCACGGCGAGGACGCGCGGGTCGAACCGCTTGTCGCGCGAGGACATCCGCGGGCGCGGAGGGGGCGCCGGAGCCGGAGCGCGGAGCCCGGGGAACCAGGCGACGGCGTCGGAGGCGGGGAGGGGCCTGCCGTCGATGCCCGTGACGAGGACCTTCACACGCACCGTCCCCGTCGGAACGGGCGTGGCCGTGGGCCGGGGGGCCGCCGGCGAAGGGGCCGGCCTGTCTTCGGGACGCGCAGGCTTTCCATACTCCTCGGCGGGAAGCCGGAGGGGAAAGGCCAGCAGGGCCGCGAGAACGACGGAGCGTCTCGAGAGCATCGGGAGCGGGGAGATTCTACGCGGAGAAGAGAGACTCCCTCTCAGCCCTGAGGCGGCGGACGGCTTCGACGACGGTGGCCGCGGCGAAGTCGACCTCGGCCCTCGTCGTAAAACGCCCGAGGCCGAACCGGATCGTCGCCTTCGCGAGCGCTTCGGGCACGCCGAGCGCCCTGAGGACGTGGCTCGGTTCGGCGGAGGCCGTCGTGCAGGCGGAGCCTGAGGAGACCGCGAGGTCGCGAAGCGAGCCGATGAGCCTCTCCCCGTCGATGCCGGCGAAGGAGAGGCTCAGGTTGCCGGGGAGAGCTTCGGCGGGATTGCCGTTCCGCGTCACGCCGTCGAGGGCCCCGTGGATCGCGGCGTCGAGGCTTTCGCGAAGGGCCGCGAGGCGGATCCTCTCCGCGTCGCCTCCCTCACGGGCGATCCTCACGGCCGCGGCGAAGCCGACGATCCCGGGGACGTTCAGAGTCCCGGACCGGAGCCCCCCTTCGTGCCCCCCCCCGAAGACGATCGGCGAGAGCGCGACCCGCGGCCGGGCCCTCACGTAGAGCGCGCCGATCCCTTTCGGGCCGTAGAGCTTGTGAGCGCTCAGCGAGGCGAGGGCGACGCCGCGGGTGACGTCGAGCGGCACCTTCCCGAACGCCTGGGCCGCGTCGGTGTGGAAGAGGATTCCCCTGCCGGCGCAGAGGAATGCGATCTCCTCCACGGGGTTCAGCGTCCCGACCTCGTTGTTCGCCGCCATCAGCGACACGAGGACCGTCCGCCGGGTGAGCGCCCCGGCGACGGCCTCCACCGCGACCCGTCCCGTCGGGTCGGGCGCCAGCACGGTCACCTCGAACCCCTCCGCGGCGAGTTGGCGGCAGGGGTCGAGGACCGCGCGGTGCTCGACGGCGGAGGTCACGACGTGGTTCCCCCGCTCGCGGGCCGCCCGGGCGGCGCCGAGGATGGCGAGGTTGTTCGACTCGGTGGCGCCCGACGTGAAGACGACCTCGCCAGGCCCGGCCCCGAGGGTCGCGGCGATCTCGTCCCGGGCCGCGGCGACGGCGCTCTCCGCGGTCCAGCCGAAGGCGTGCTGGCGCGAGGCGGCGTTGCCGAAGTCCCGCGTCAGCCACGGGAGCATCGCCTCGAGGACACGGGGATCGAGCGGCGTCGTCGCCTGGTGGTCCAGGTAGACGGGCCGCTTCCGGGTCACGTCAGGGCGCCGCCCGGCACCCGGCCCGGAGGCGCCGGCGCGTGGAGGAGGTCCTCCAGCGAGACCGCCTCGAAGGCCCCGTTCACGAGGTGGTTCAGTCTCCGCATCGCGTCGGTCGCCACGCAGAACGGTCTCGTCTTGCAGCGCCCGCTCGCCGTGCCGCTCGAGCAGAAGGTGAGCGAGATCGGCCCCTCCAGCGCGTTCACGATGGACCTGAGCGAGACCGCCTCGGCGGGGCGGGCCAGGCGGTACCCCCCGCGGCTCCCCCTCTCGGAGGTGACGAGCCCGGCGCGCGCGAGCTTCTTCAGGACTTTTGCGACGATGGTTGCGGAAATGCCGTATGCGGCAGCCAGCTCGGTGGTCGAGACGCAGGCATTGCGGCGCGCGATCTCGGTCATGACGAGGATGCCGTAATCGACGATGCGGTTGAGCTTCAGCATCGCGGGGCCCCCAAACAGCCCACTATAGGCCCGGCGAGGGCCTCCTTCAAACCCCGAAGCCTCTCCCGTCCGGCCCGGCCGGGCGGGGCCGGGCCGGTCCGACTAGACTCGGTCGCGATGACCCCGTTCCTCTCGGCCGCTCCCCGCGTGAGGCTCGTGAACGCCTTCGCGCGCCCCTTCGACGGCGTCGTCGCCGCGGCGCGCACCTGCTACAGCCCGAAGGGGATCGTCACGCCGGAGGATGTCGGCGCCGACGCGGTCGCCGACCCGGCCGAGCGGACGAGGCGCCTCGCGAGGCGCGACGCCCTCGCGAGGGACGTCTACCTCGCCGGGCACCACACGACGTTCCAGCACGCCCACGTCCAGTTCACGCTCGAGAACGTCAGCCGGCAGCTCGTCTGGTCGTTCCTCCACGCCCACCCCCACTACAACTCGGAGCAGACCTCCCAGCGCTACGTCGAGGTGAGGCCGGGGACGTTCGCCGTCCCGCCCCTCGCGGGAGAGGCGCTCGAGGTCTACCGCGAGGCGTGCGAGCGGCAGACGGACGCCTATCGGCGCCTCGGCGACCTCCTCCTCCCCGTCGCGGCGCGGGCCTTCTACGCCACCTTCCGCGGCCGCGAGAGCCAGCCGGCCCGCTGGGAGAAGGCGATCAGGAAGCGCGCCCTCGAGGTCGCCCGCTACGTCCT
>CALMDF010000067.1 GCA_937864895.1 uncultured Holophagales bacterium
CGACGAGGCCGTAAGGCTGGGTGCCCTCGGGGACTTCCTCCGAGTCCGGTCGTGAGTCCCCGCCTCGCGGCGAGCTCGCAGAGTGTAGAAGGTAGACCTGACCCCAATCGCTTTGACCCCAAACGCTTCAGGCGAGGAGGAGGGCGAGGGCGGCTCCGGCGAGGGTGTTGAAGAAGTTGAGGACGTGGCCGTTCGTGACCCGCCAGGAGGCCCCGTCGCGGCCGAGGAGGCTCTCGACGATCGTGCCGAAGAAAGCGGCGGCGACGACGACGGGGATTCCGGAGTGGGGGTAGAGGCCGAGGCGGGAGCCGAGGGCCGCGAGGAGGAGGGCCGCGAGGAGGCCCGCGAGGGTGCCTCCGATGGAGACCGCCCCGTCGGTCCCGGGCGGGACCCGGCGGAAGTCCGGGAGGAGGACGGTGGGAGTGCGCAGCGCCTGCCCTACTTCCGTGCCGACGGTGTCCATGAGGGCCGTGGCGAAGGCCGCCGCCGCGGCGAGGAGGAGCGGAGCGGACGAGGCGGGGGTGAGCGCGGCGCAGGCGACGAGGAAGGCCGCGACGGAGCAATTCGCGAGGACGTTCGCGGCCCCGCGCCGCCCGCCCGCCTCTTCCGCCTTGCCCATCGCCTCCTTGCGCTTCCGGCCGAAGCGGGTGGCGAGGGTCCCGCCGGCGAAGAAGGCCCAGAGGAGGGCGTAGGCGCCCCAGCCGCCGACGCCGAGGACGATCGTCCCGACGAGGCCGCCGGCGAGCGCGCCGGAGGGGCGGACGACGCGGTGGAGCGCGGCGGCGCTCGTGACGAGGACGTTCACCGCGAGGCCGAGGAGGAGCTGGCGGAGGGACGCGGGGGCGAGGAGCGTGGCCGCGTTCGGGAGGGCCGCGAGGAGCGCGGCGAGGGCGCCGGCCGCGGCGAGGGGCGGGACGAGGTTGTCGTCCAGCTCGGACGGGAGGCTCTCGACGGCGGCGCCGACGAGTCCGGCGAGAAGGAAGGCGGCGCCTTCGGCCGGCGACGGGATTCGCCCCCCGACGAAGGAGTGGAGCGCGGCCGCGCCGAGGCTGCCGAAGAGGACGTAGCCGCCGAGGCCGCTCCAGCGCTTCCGGGGGTTCCAGGCGAGCCGCGGCCCGCCGAGCGTCACCCCGCAGAGGGTCGCGAAGCCGTCGCCGAAGGCGAGGAAGCCCCAGCCGGCGGCCGCGAGAGGAAGGCGATCGGGGAAGAGGAGGACGAGCACGAGGACGACGAGGGGGTAGAGGAGGATGCCGACCGGGTATCCGCGCGCCTGGTCGTCGGAGCGGAAGAGGGCCCTCCCCCCGAGCCGCGGGAGGACGAGGAGGTTGAACGCGAGGGCCGCGAGCGCGCAGAGGGCGGCCCCCCTCCAGTCGAGCCAGCGCAGGAGGAGGGCGAACGAGGCCATTCCGACGTGGACGGCCTTCCGCTTCGCCTCCGTCGCGTCGAGGGTCACGTCCCCGCGGCCTCCGCGCGGAGGCGCAGGTGCTCGTCGAGGGCGTCGGTGAAGGACCTCGGCGTCTCGCCCGTGAGCCGCTCGTAGAGGGAGGTGTCGAGGACCGAGTTCGCGGGCCGGGCCGCCGGGCGGGGAAACTCGGCCGTCGCGCACGGGACGAGACGGACGTGCCCGTAGCCCGCCCGCGCGAGCGCCTCCTTCGCAAGGCCGTACCACGTCGTCGCGCCGGAGTTCGCGAAGTGGACGAGGCCTCGCGCCCCCGCCCCGGCGAGCCTCACGAGCGCGCGGGCGAGGTCGGGCGCGAAGGTGGGCCGGCCACGCTGGTCGTCGACGACCTTGAGCTCGGTCTTCCCGGAGGCGGCGAGGCCGAGCATGGTGTCGACGAAGTTGACGCCCCCCGGCGCGAAGACCCAGGAGGTGCGGACGACGAGGACCTCGGCGCCGCTCCCGAGGGCCCGGCGCTCGCCGCCGAGCTTGCCGCGGCCGTAGGCGTTGACGGGAGCGACGGGGTCGTCCTCGCGCCAGGGCCGCCCCGGGCGGCCGTCGAAGACGTAGTCGGTCGAAACGTGGACGAGGAGGGCGCCCGCGTCGCGGCAGAGGCCCGCGAGGACGCCGACGGCGACGTCGTTGACGGCAAGGTGCGCCGGGTCGCTCTCGGCGAGGTCGACCCGGGTGTCGGCGGCGGCGTTCCAGACGACGGAGACGCCCGGGACGATCGCCCGCGCGAGGGCGGCGGAGTCGGTGACGTCCAGGTCGCCGATGCCGAGGGAGATCGCGCCGGGCCGCTCGCGGGCGAGCCCGCGGGCGAGCATCCCTCCCGCGCCGAGGATCAGCTCCGTCATGCCGGCTTGCTGGTGGCGAGCCGCTCGGCGTAGTTCTTCTGGTACCACTCCCTGAACTGGACGTCGCGCTCCTTGATCGGCCGCCACCACGCCTCGTTGTCGACGAACCAGCGGACGGTCGACTCGATGCCGGTCTCGAAGTCGAAGCGGGGCTTCCACCCGAGCGCCTCGAGCTTCGCCGTCGAGAGGGCGTAGCGCCGGTCGTGGCCGGGCCGGTCGGCGACCTTCCGGATGAGGCTCTCTGGCTTGCCCAGGATCGAGAGGATCCGCCGCGTGATCTCGATGTTCTCGACCTCGTTCCCGCCGCCGACGTTGTAGGTCTCGCCCGGGGTCCCCTTCTCGAGGAGGAAGAGGAGGGCGCGGGCGTGGTCCTCGACGTAGAGCCAGTCGCGGACGTACTTCCCGTCGCCGTAGAGCGGGAGCGGGAGGTCGTCGATGGCGTTCGTGACGAAGAGGGGGATGAGCTTCTCGGGGTAGTGGTAGGGCCCGTAGTTGTTCGAGGCCCGCGTCACGATGACGGGAAGCCCGAAGGAGGCGAAGAACGAGTAGGCGAGGCGGTCGCCGCCGCACTTGGCCGCCGAGTAGGGGTTCCTCGGGTTCAGGGGGTCGTTTTCGGTGAAGGCGCCCTCGAGGATCTGCCCGTAGACCTCGTCGGTGGAGATCTGGATGAAACGCTCGACCCCGACGCGGCGGGCTTCCTCGAGGAGGACGAAGACCCCCTTCACGTCGGTGTCGAGGAAGTGCCCGGCCGAGAGGAGGGAGCGGTCGACGTGCGTCTCGGCCGCGAAGTTGAGGACCGCGTCGCACCCGGCCATCGCGTCCTTCACCGCCTCGGGGTCCGCGATGTCGCCCTTCACGAAGCGGTAGAGCGGGTCGCCGTCGAAGAGCCTCAGGTTCTCGAGGTTCCCCGCGTAGGTCAGCTTGTCGAGGACGACGATCTCGGCGTCGGGCCTCTCGGCGCGCAGCGTCCGTGCGAAGCAGGAGCCGATGAAGCCGGCGCCGCCGGTGACGAGGACTCTCTTCATTCCGTTTCCTCCGGGACCTCTGACCAGTCTACTTCGGCCGCTGCAGAGCCCCCTGCGGGGCGGGTCAGTTCGAGAGACGGCCGGTGAAATCGAGGAAGCTGCCGATGTTCTTCAGGTTGAGGCCGATCCTGAAGTCCCGCGTCGGGATCGCCCCGATTCGCAGGTCCCGGTACTCGGTGAGGATCTTGAAGCAGGAGGCCTCCCACGTCAGGAGGCTTCGCCACTCGAGCATCCGGCCCCGCGCGATGTCGTAGTTCGCCTCGAGGTCGAGGCGCAGGAACCTGGGCATGACCATCGTCCCGCCGCCGAACCGCAGCTGCGTCGAGGGGACGGGAGCGCCGACGGGCCGGCTGTCGTAGTACGAGAAGCGCAGGAAGCGCGCCGCCGAGCCGACGTTCGCCGAGACGCTCGTCGAGGTGACGACCCCCGCCTTCAGGTCCCACGCGGCGCGGGCGTCGAAGTTGAGCGAGGGGCCCGCGTTGACCCGAAGGACGGCGTCGAGCGGCGA
>CALMDF010000068.1 GCA_937864895.1 uncultured Holophagales bacterium
AGCCTTCTCCTTCAGGCCTGCGGTCTCCTCGGCCTGGCCGCCGTCCACGGCCACAGCGACGACCCCGCAGCCGTAGTTCTCCTTGAGCCAGGGGATGATGATCGACGTGTCGAGGCCTCCCGAGTAGGCGAGGGCGGCCTTCCGGACCTTCGGCGTGCTCATGCGGCACCTTCCTTCAGCGTTTCTTCGAGAGCGATCAGGAAGGCCGAGAGGGCGGCCTTCGGGATGACGTAGGGAGGGAGGAGGCGGATGACGGTCTTTCGGGCCGTCCCGACGACGAACCCCTTCTCGAGGAGCTTTTGCTGGACGGGCGCGGCCTCGCGGTCGAGCTCGATGCCCCGAATGAGCCCCGCGCCGCGGACGTCGACGACCGCCGGGGAGCGCCGCTTCAGCGCGGCGAGCTTCCTTCCGAACCACTCCCCCGTGGCCGCCACCCGCGCGACCAGCCCTCCCTCGACGAGCTCGTCGAGGACGGCGAGACCGAGGCGGCAGGCGACGGGGTTCCCGCCGAACGTCGTCCCGTGGTGGCCCGGTTTCACGAGCCCTTCCATCCGAGGCCCCGTCAGGACCGCGCCCAGCGGCAGGCCGCCGCCCAGCGGCTTGGCCATCGTCACGACGTCGGGGACGACGCCCGCGTCCTGGAAGGCGAAGAGGTGCCCGGTGCGGCCGAGGCCGCACTGGATCTCGTCGAACACGAGGACGGCGCCCGTTGCGTCCGCAAGCTCGCGGGCCGCGCGCAGGTACCCGGGGGTCAGCGGGACGATTCCCCCTTCTCCCTGGATCGGCTCGAGAAAGACCGCGGAGGTCGTCCCGTCGACGGCGGCGCGGAGGGCCTCGACGTCATTTGCGGGGACGAACGTCACGCCCGGGAGGAGCGGCTCGAACGGCTCCCGGTAGGCCGCGTTCCCTGTCAGGGAGACGGCGCCCACCGTCCGGCCGTGGAAGGAGTTGTCGAGGGCGACGAGCCTCGAACGCCCGGGGGACGCGAGGCGCGAGAACTTGATCGCCGCCTCGTTCGCCTCCGTCCCGCTGTTGCAGAAGAAGGCGCGCGACAGCCCCGAGAGCGTCACGAGCCGCTCGGCCAGCTCCCCCTGTGCCGCCTGGTAGAAGAGGTTCGAGACGTGGAGGAGGTCCGTCGCCTCGGCGCGCAGCGCCTTCACGAGGCGCGGGTGACGGTAGCCGAGGGCGTTCACCGCGATGCCGGCGAGGAGGTCCCAGTAGACCTTCCCGTCCGCGTCGACGAGCCGCGCGCCACGCCCCTCGCGCGGGTGGAACTTCGTCCAGGCGTACGTCCCGAGGAGGTACGAGGCCGCCCTCTCCTCGACCGCCCGCGGGCTTTCGTCAGGCAGCGACAAGGTGGGTTCCCCCCTTCCCTTCGAGGAGGGCCGCGCGGTGAAGCGACGGCCCGGCGATGAGGACCTCCGAGACGCCCGCGTCGAGCGCCTCGAGCGCGGCCCGGAGCTTCGGCTTCATGCCCCCCGTGACGGCGGGCGAGGCGAGAAGGGCCCGCGCGGCGCGCCCGTCGAGCCGCTCGATCAACTCGCCGTTCCCGTCGAGCAGCCCCTCGACGTCCGTCAGGAAGACGAGCTTCTTCGCGCCGAGAGCCCCGGCGAGGGCCGAGGCGGCCGCGTCGGCGTTGACGTTCAGGAGCGTCCCTTCCCGGCCGAGGGCGACGGACGCGACGAGCGGGAGGAAGCCGGCGGAGAGGACGGCCGCGAGGAGCTTCGGGTCGCACCGCACGATACGGCCGACGAAGCCGAGGTCGACCCCTTCGACCGCCTCGTGGAACTCGGCCCAGAGCGTGTCCCCGTCGACGCCGGAGATCCCGGAGGCGAGGATCCCCCGCGCTCGCAGCTCGGCGACGAGAGTCTTGTTCACGAGCCCGGAGAGGATCGAAACGACGACGTCGAGCGTCCCGGCATCGGTGACCCGGAGCCCTCCCTGGACCTTCTTCGGGATGTCGAGCGCGGCGAGCATCGCGTCGATCCGCTTGCCGCCCCCGTGAACGACGATCGACCTCTTCCCGGACGTCCAGGCCGTCGCCACCGCCTCGAGCGCGGCGTGGCGAAGCTCGCGGTTCTCGAGGAGGCTTCCCCCCAGTTTCACGACGTCCGTCACGGCAGGCCCTCCGTCTCGGGAAGCCCGAAGACCCGGTTCAGGTTCTGGACCGCCTGCGAGGCGGCCCCCTTCAGGAGATTGTCGATCGCCGAAACGAACACGGCGCGACGCCCGCCCGGGAGGAGCTGCCAGCCGACGTGCGCCCGGGGCGTGCCGACGACCTCCTTCAGCTCGGGGAGACGTCCCGCCGGGTGGACCCTCACGAAGGGCCGGCCGGCGTAGGCGACGACGAACCGCTCGGCGAGAGCGACGTCGGTGACCGGCTCCTCGAAGGAGACGTGGATCGTCGAGAGGATCCCCCGCACCACCGGGAGAAGGTGAGGGACGAAGGTGAACGCTGACCCGGCCGGGAGGCCGAGCTCCTGCATCATCTCCGGCTCGTGGCGGTGGGTCCCGGCCGAGTAGGCCTTGAAGTTGCCCGCCAGCTCGCAGAAGGAGAAGGCGAGCTCGGACCTCTTCCCCGCTCCCGAGACACCGCTCGCGGAGGTGACGAGCACGGGCTGGTCCGCCGCGAGGAGAGGCAGGAGCGGCCTCGCCGCGAGGAGGACGGACGTCGGGTAGCAACCCGGGTTCGCGACGAGCCGCGCCCCCTCGAGCCGGTCGCCGCACCACTCCGTCAGGCCGTAGACGGCTTCGGCGAGGAGGCCGGGAGCCGGGTGCTCGAAGCCGTACCACGACGGGTAGAGCGCGGCGTCCTTCAGACGGAACGCCCCGGAGACGTCGATCACGCGGATTCCCGCTGCGAGCAGCCTCGGCGCCAGCTCGGCCGAGACTTCGTTGGGGGTCGCCAGGATCGCGGCCTCCGGCTGGGTCTCGAGGAGCGATTCCTCTGAGAACGGGACGACCTCGGGGCCGGAGAGGCCCGCGAGATCCGGGTGGAGGTCGGCGAAGGCCGCCCCCTTTCCGCCCGGGCTTCCGAAGAGACCGGAAAGGGCGATTCCCGGGTGCCGCGCGAGGAGGCGGACGACCTCGGCGCCGGAATATCCGGCGGCGCCGACGACGGAGACACGAATCACGTTCACACTCCCATATCCCGGATCGGTGTCCGGAGTCAGGCTCGGCGTCGGCGCTCGTGCGCCGTGGCCGGGGGGGACAGTCGGGTGGCGAGGGCACGCGCGGCGGACGCATCGACCGCGGCCACGAAGACCGTGTCGTCGCCCGCGATCGTGCCGGCCGCCCCGGGAAGCATGGCCTCGTCGAGGGCCCGCGCGAGGGGATGGGCTCCGGCCGGCGGCGTCCGGAGGACGACGAGCGTCCCCGCCGTCCTCACGGAGAGGAGGGAATCGGCGAGGACCCTTTCGAGCCGCTCGAGGCGGCGCTCGGCATCGGAGGCCTGGTCCGGGGCGCCCGGAAGCGCGTACCCCTTCGGCGTCTTCACGAGGCCGAGCTCCCGCACGTCACGGGACAGGGTCGGCTGCGTCGCGGAGAAGCCCCGGCTCGCGAGGAGCCTCTGGAGCTCCTCCTGCGACCGCACGGACTCCTCCCTCACGAGACGGACGATCGCGTCGCGCCGGCGCAGGACGGAGGCGTGCGGATTACTATTCACTACACCGAGATATTATTCACTCACTCCCTTCCTGTCAAGCGCTCCCGCGGCGGCCGGACGAGGGTCCTTTCCGGGGTCCACGCAACCCGTGCTGCGCCGCTCCCCAACCGCCCGATGGCGTTTTTTGCCCAAAAGTGGACCGCGTCTCAGGAACCGGCGTCATCTGATGCCGCTGAATCATTGAAGGGGCCCCTCCCGGTCCGAATAATCCGCCCGGGGGAAACCGTGACCGACCGCGTACTCGCTGACCCGTCCGCCCGGCTCCGAGCCGGCTTCGTCCTTCTCCTCGTCATCCTCGCCGCCTTCGCCCTGTCGAATACCGCCTCGGCGAAGCCGCCAACCGACGACGACTGTCTCGCCTGTCACTCCGAGGCCACCGGAAAGGGGAAGAAGCCTCCGAAGGCGGCCCTCGCCGGCTCGATCCACGGGGACGCCGGGCTCTCGTGCGTCGACTGCCACGCGGACCTCGCGAAGATCAAGGAGCTTCCCCACGGGGAGAAGCTGAAGCCGGTCTCCTGCTCGTCCTGCCACGACGGGATGGCCGGGAAGCACGTCTTCCACCCGATGATGGAAGCCGACCCCGAGGCGATCGCCTGCCAGGACTGCCACGGCGGGCACGACGTCGTGAAGGTGTCCGACCCGAAGTCTCCCGTGGCCGGCGCCGCCGTCCACAGGGTCTGCGCCTCCTGCCACGAGACCGAGGTGAAGCTCTACGAGGAGTCCGCCCACGGCGCGGCCTCGGCTGCGAAAGTGGCGGCGGCCCCCGACTGCCTCAACTGCCACCGGGCCCGCCTCCCGTCCGCGGTGGACGGGGCCCCGGCCGCAACCGCCAAGCAGGCGCAGGAGAAGCTCTGCCTTTCCTGCCACCTCGACAGCCCCGACGTGAGGTCCCGGGTCGCCCCGAGCGCCGGCTTCATCGCGCAGTACGAGAAGAGCGTCCACGGGAGCGCTCTCCTGGCGGGGAACGCGCTGGCGGCGAACTGCGTCGACTGTCACGGCGCCCACACCGTCCGGAAGAGGTCGGCCCCGGGCGCGGCCGCGAGCCCTCTCGCCATCGAGGCGATCTGCGCGAGGTGCCACGGCGAGGTCGACAAGGTCTTCGCGCAGAGCGCCCACGGCAAGGCGCTGGCGAAGGGCGTCAGCGAGGCGCCAACCTGCACGACCTGCCACGGCGAGCACGGGATCCTCAAGGCCACCGACCCGGATTCCCCCGTCGCCGCCGCGAACGTCTCCCAGAAGGTCTGCACTCCCTGCCACTCCTCGCTCCGCCTCTCGGAGAAGTACGGCATCGAGAGCGACCGCTTCCAGACGTTCGAGGAGAGCTTCCACGGCCTCGCGGTGAGGGGCGGCCAGGTCGACGTCGCCAACTGCGCGAGCTGCCACGGCTCCCACGACATCCTGCCGTCCTCCGACCCCGCCTCGAAGGTGAGCAAGGAGAACCTCGTCAAGACCTGCGGCCAGTGCCACCCGGGCGCCGGCGCCCGCTTCGCACAGGGGAAGATCCACGTCGACGTTTCCTCGAAGGAGCAGGAGCCGATCCTCTGGTGGATTGGCTTCATCTACGTCGGCCTGATCGTCGGGACGATCGGGGGCATGTTCGGCCACAACCTCCTCGACTTCGTGAAGAAGTCGAGGCGCCACTTCGCGATCCGCCGCGGCGAGATCGAGGAGGAGCCCGCCCCCCACCGGCTCTACCTCCGGATGACGCTCGAGGAGCGGCTCCAGCACGGCGCGCTCGCCCTCAGCTTCATCGTCCTCGTCGTCACCGGGTTCATGCTCCGATTCCCCGACTCCTGGTGGGTCGTGGCGCTTCGGAACCTCTCCGCCTCGGTCTTCGAGGCCCGGAGCGTCATCCACCGCGTCGCCGCGGTCGTCATGACCCTCGCGTCGATCTACCACCTCTACTACGTCATCTTCACCGCGCGCGGCCGCCAGCTCGTCAAGGACCTGTGGTTCAAGCTGAAGGATGCCCGCGACGTCGTCGACATGCTCCGGTACAACCTCGGCCTCACGCCCGTGAAGCCGAAGCTGGACCGCTTCAGCTACATCGAGAAGGCCGAGTACTGGGCCCTCATCTGGGGGACGCTCGTCATGGCCGGTACCGGGTTCGCCATGTGGCTCGACAACAGCTTCATGAACCTCTTCGGGAAGCTCGGCTACGACATCGCCCGGTCGATCCACTACTACGAGGCGATCCTCGCGACCCTCGCGATCATCGTCTGGCACTTCTACTTCGTGATGTTCAACCCGGACTCCTACCCGCTGAACACGGCCTTCT
The DNA here is from genome assembly GCA_937864895.1 of uncultured Holophagales bacterium. GTDB lineage: Bacteria > Acidobacteriota > Thermoanaerobaculia > UBA5066 > UBA5066 > UBA5066. The sequence goes on from CALMDF010000068.1 coordinate 5,943, forward strand.
GGACCGGCAAGCTCTCCCACCGCGAGATGGAGGAGGAGCACCCGCTCGAGCTTGAGCGGATCCTCGAGGAAGAGGAGAAGGAACGGGCGAAGGCCGAGATGGCCGAGGGCGAGGAGAAGCCGAAGGCCTGATCCCTCTTCACCCA
>CALMDF010000069.1 GCA_937864895.1 uncultured Holophagales bacterium
GTACCCGATCCTCGACTAGCCGGCCGAGATCGGCCTCCTCGCCGAGACGACTTTGCTGCGTCACGTCTTCGCCTTCTACTACCAGGACACCCCGCGCGTCTCCTACTGGCTCGCCCCTGCCGCATCGGGTGGCAAGCGTGGCCGGCCGAAGGCGGGCGAGGAGCGCGGCGACGAGAAGCTCCTCGAGGTCGACATCGTGGTCCAGAGCCCGTCGTACACCATCCCGTTCGAGGTGAAGTCCCGCGATACGGCCACACTTCATGCCACGTCTGGCCTCGTCGCCTTCTGCCGCGAAGAGAAGCTGGAGCGGGCCTACTTCGTGACGAAGCGGAACGAGGACTTCGGCGTCTCCACGTTCCCGGACCACCGAACGAAGTACCTCCGCATCCCGGCGCACATCCTGACCTGCCTGCTCGGGAGGGCGGAGCGGATCCAGTGGCGAGGGAAGGTGGGGTGAGGTCCCAGAAGCGCCGCGGCTGACTTCACGCCTCCCTGCGCTTCGTCACGGTTCCGCTTCCGGTCGATTCCGGGCCACGCAGCGCGTGGGCTGGCAGCCAACAGGCGAGGGCCCTATGCTGGGCCGATACCCGCTCGGTCTTTCGCGAGTCATGCCGCCCGCGTAAGGCCTTGGAGAAGTCGATGACGCACCGAGCCTGGCTGAAGAACATCCTTCTCGTGCTCGTTGGATCCGCCCTTAGCGAGGTTCCTGCGTCGGCGAGAATCATCTCGTACGCTCCCATCGCGCCGGTCCAGTCCGTCCCGGCGATCCAGAAGCGCGCGGCACGGCACGTCGTTTTGCGGGAACAAGCCGGCATCGTGAGGCCTTCGGAGTTCGACTACGGATACCTCTGGCGCCTCGTCGTGCACGATTCCCAGGGCCTGGAGTCGCCGCGCGACATCACCCCCGGCGGCACGCCAGCGCGTCTTGGCATCGTCGCTGCGCTGGAGGATGAAGACGGCACCTTTCGGATCCTCGTCGCTTCAGGCTCCGGATTCCTCTACAGCCCCGACGGTGGCGTGACCTGGGCCTCCGTCTCTCTGCCGGGCGGGGCCTATCTCGTCAATCACAACGATGCCTTCTCATCATCGGACTGGGATATCGGCGGCCCGATCTTCGGCGCGACGTCGTCCGCCCTTCGTCTCGGGAACGCCGGCAACCCCTTCGTTCTCGCCCTGGCGACTTCCAACCCCAGCCAGTCCGGCTTCTGGGTGATCGCGGCCGACGGGTCGGCTCGAATGCTGAGCATCGCCTCCGGCTGGTTTGAGCTGCTCGGGGCCGATCTCGGCGGGACCAGATTCCTCGTCGGAGCTCGTTTCTTCGGACCCTGGCCCGAAGACCCGTACACGAACTCTTCCTGGAAGGTCGCCATCCTCGATCTCGGGGGAACCCTCCATCCCCTCTTCGAGGTGCCCCTCGGAGGGAACTACTCGTGGCCAGCGATCGAAGGGTGGATCACCCCGGACGGTGCGGCCTACCTCAACGTGAACTGGTACTGGGGGGGCATCGTCACACCGCTGGATCCCCTCCCTTCGATGCAGTCCGTCGCGCTCTGGAAGGACGGCGTCCTCCGGGAGCTGGTGCCCACCGGGAACTCGTGGCCCCAGCTGGAGGTCTTCGCCGTTCCGACACCCGACTTCACCGGGGCCTGGATCGCGAGGAGGGGCTCGGCGGACACCGTGCTCATGGCGCACTCGGGCGACGGAGCGGTGAGAGATGTCTGGCGGGATGCCTCGCGCCCTTTTATCTGGTCGATGCACGCCGCGGCGTCCGGCTCCCGGCTGCTGATCCGAACGAGGCGGTTCCAAGGGTACCGATACTGGAATGGGCTCGCCGTCTGGCACATCGGCGAGCCACCGCCCTCGTCGTACGACGAGCTCGTCGTTCAACCCGAGCTGGGAGGCCTGGGATTCGTCCACCTCGACGTGGACGCCGTGGACGAGGGCGCTCCTTTCCTCTTCGACGCCGGGGCGACCCTCCCACCGACGAGCGGTCCTTCAGCCGCGAGCGGGGGCGGCGGCGGAGCGGACGTGTTCCAGAGCGGCGGCGTGGTCCGCGCCTCGCTTCGGCAGCAGCTCGTGATCCCGGCCTCCGCCCGCGCGCCAGGTCGGTTTGGCGCCACCTGGCGGACCGATCTGGTCCTCAGAAACCCGGGAAGGGAACCGGTCCGGCTCTGCGTTCGGCTCCTGCCGAACCCCGAAACGACCGGCGCCGCAGCCGACGCGGCCATCGTGCTGGCCGGAGCCTCCATCCAGGTCCTCCCCGACGTCCTCGCCACACTCTTCCACCTGGAGCAGGGATCCGGTGCGCTCCTTCTCGTCCCCGAAGCGGGTCGTTCCATCGAGGCCACGAGTCGGACCTACACCACATCCCCGACAGGAACGTTCGGCATGGGAGTCGGGTCCGTCGACATGCTTACCGCTGCTGGCCCGGCCTTTCCCCTCACGTTTTCGGCCGGTCTTCTCGGCGAGGGGTTTCGATCGAACCTGGTCGTAACCGACGCGACCGGGCGGGGAGCGCAGCTGGAGGCGCTGCTCTCGCCGGCGGGAGGGAAGGCTGAGATCCCGCTCCCGGTCTCACTGCCCGCGAGCGGCCAGACGCAGCTCAACGACGTGGCCGCTTTGTCGG
>CALMDF010000070.1 GCA_937864895.1 uncultured Holophagales bacterium
CGCTCCACCTCAAGCACCTCCTGCTCTCGCACCACGGTGAGATGGAGCATGGCGCCCCCAAGCGCCCGAAGACCGTCGAGGCCTGGATCCTCCACTACGCCGACGTGCTGGACTGCCGAGTGGCGCAGACCGCCGAGCTCGGAATTTAGCAGGAAGGCATGACGTTGGAAACGGGTGGCTTCAGCGTCCCAGGCTGATCTCCGCGAAGCGGGCGCTCGCGGTCTCGCCGGTCATCCAGTCGGCCGTCGTCCCGACGCGGACGGGCCGGAGCCCCTTCCCGTCGACTTTCAGGACCGCGAGGTCGTTGTCGGCGTCGGCACCGAGGAGCTCGGCCTCGAGCTCGCGGCCGTCGGAGGTCGTGACGTAGATCTTCGAGGCGCCCGAGATGACGTGGTCGTTCGTCACGACGATCCCGGAAGCGTCGAGGACGACGCCCGAGCCGAGGGACTCGGACCGGCGCCCGCGCTCGCCGGGCACGCCGAAGAAATCGAGAGGTCCCGGCCGGCTCCTCACGAGGCGCTCGGCCGAGATGTTGACGACCGACGGTCCGATCTGCTCGACCGCGCGGACGATCGAGCTCCGGCGCAGGTCGTCGTCCCCCCGGCGGGCGTCGCCCGGGGCCCTCTGTGCGAGCGCGTCGGGGGCGGCGAGGGAGAGTGCCGCGGCGAGGAACAGGACGTGTCTTGACATTTTGAGAATCTGCCTCAAACTATTGTTGGTATCGTTGAATGGAGATTTCAAGATTTTAACCCTCAGGCAGAGAAAGGCGATCGCGGCGATGGTGGAGGTTGGGTTTCACCCCGGGACGGATCGAAGTGCCGCCGAAATGGCAGGCCTCCTCGGCCTCTCGCGAGAATCGGTCCACCAGCTCCTCGCCCCGTACGTGCGGGCGGGGCTTCTCGTCGCGGTCCGGGGGAGGACCGGGGGCTACCGGGCGGGGCCGGGTCTCCTCGCGACGCCCCTCGCGGCCGTCCTGGCCCCGTTCGCGGGCCCGTCGGCCCGCCCGGCCGAGGAGGGGCGGGCCGGGCTCGACCGCCTCGTCGACCTGCTGGAAGCCGAGGCCGGGGCGGCCCGGCTCGCCGTCTACGAACGAGTCACGGTCGGCGACCTCGTCGCTCGCACGCGCGCCGAGCGGCAGGCCCTCGACTGGGAGATCTGACCCGGGGAGACCCGGAACCAGGGAGGCCGCCATGCGGATCGCGTCCGACATCACGAAGCTCATCGGCAACACCCCTCTCGTCCGGCTGAACCGGATGGCGAAGGACTCCGCCCCGGGCGCGATCGTCGCCGCCAAGCTGGAGTACTTCAACCCGGCGAACTCGGTGAAGGACCGCATCGGCGTCGCGATGATCGAGGCGCTGGAGCGCGAAGGGAAGCTCACGCCCGGCAGGAGCGTCCTCGTGGAGCCGACCTCGGGGAACACGGGCATCGCGCTCGCGTTCGCCGCCGCGGCGAAGGGGTACCGCCTCGTCGTCACGATGCCGGAGTCGGTCTCCCTCGAGCGGCGAAAGGTCCTCCGCCTCCTCGGCGCCGAGGTCATCCTGACCCCGGCCCCGCTCGGGATGAAGGGCGCGATCGCGAGGGCGAACGAGGTCCTCGAGGGGCTCGGCCCCGACGGCGTGATGCCCCAGCAGTTCGAGAACGGGGCGAACCCGGCGATCCACGAGGCGACCACGGCCCCCGAGCTCTGGAACGACACGGAGGGGAAGATGGACGTCTTCGTCGCCGGCGTCGGCACGGGCGGGACCCTCACCGGCGTGGGGCGCTACTGGAAGCCCAGGAAGCCGGAGCTGAAGATCGTTGCCGTCGAGCCGGTCCACTCGCCCGTCATCTCGGGAGGGGCGCCCGGGCCGCACAAGATCCAGGGAATCGGCGCCGGCTTCATCCCGAAGAACCTCGAGAAGTCGTTCGTGGACGAGGTCCTCCAGGTGACGAACGACCAGTCGTTCGAGTTCTCGCGCCGCCTCGCCAGGGAAGAGGGGATCCTCGCGGGGATCTCCTCGGGCGCGGCCGCGTGCGCGGCCCTCGAGATCGCGAAGCGTCCCGACAGCGCGGGGAAGCTGATCGTCTTCGTGATCCCCTCCACGTCCGAGCGCTACATCTCCACGGACCTCTTCAAGGAGGAAGAGACGCCCGCGGCCGCTCCGGCCTGACGTGGCGCCGGGGCGCGGCGCACGCGAGCGCGGGCGCCTGCGCCCCGGGGCCTACTTCTTCGGCTCGACCGCCGGCGGGTTCTCGGTGCGGATCCGGATGCTCTTCGTCCGCGCCTCCTCGCGCTTCGGCAGCTCGACGACGAGCAGGCCGTTCGCGAAGCTCGCCGAGATCCGCTCCTCGTCGACGTTGGCCGGGAGGCGGAACGTGCGGGAGAACCGCCCGTAGCTCCTCTCGACGCAGTGGTAGCGGGCCTCGTCGGCCTCCTTCTCGAAGCGGCGCTCGCCGTCGAGGGTGAGGACGCCGTCCTCGAACCGGAGGTGGATCTGGTCCTCCGTGAAGCCGGGGAGCTCGGCGGTGAGGACGATCCGGTCGCGCTTCTCGAGGACGTCCACCGGGGGCGTCCAGGTGGCGGCGAGGGCGTCGTCCTCGCGCCGGGCGCCGGAGAGGGTGTCCTCGAAGATGCGGTCCATCCGGTCCCTGAGGGTGGCGAGCTCGCGGAACGGGTCGTAGCGGCGAACAGCGGTCATGGTGTCCTCCTGGAGGGGGTCCCTCACGCCGGGACGGCGGGGGGCGTTGAGACCTCGAACGCGAGGCCGGCGCCGTCGGCGTCGGCCTCGAGGGAGACGATCGACCCGTTCGTCACGCCGCCCGAGAGGATGCGGAGCGCGAGCGGGTCCTGGACGAGCTTCTGGATGTTGCGCTTCAGCGGTCGGGCGCCGTAGACGGGGTCGAAGGCGCGCTCGGCGAGGAGCCTCCGCGCGGCGTCGGTCCACTCGAGGCGGATGCCCCGCGGCGAGACGAGGGAGGCCACGCGGCGGAGCTGGATCTCGACGATCTTCCCGATCTCGTCGAGAGAGAGCCGCCGGAAGACGATGACGTCGTCGATGCGGTTGAGAAACTCGGGCCGGAACCGGTGGCGGAGCTCGGCCTCGAGCCCCTTCCTCATCTCGTCCTCGTTCACGTCCTGCAGCTCCTGGATGAGCTGCGAGCCGAGGTTCGAGGTCATCACGACGACGACGTTCCTGAAGTCCACGACCCTTCCCCGGCCGTCCGTGAGGCGCCCGTCGTCGAGGACCTGCAGGAGCGTCGACCAGACGTCGGGGTGGGCCTTCTCGATCTCGTCGAAGAGGACGACGGAGTAGGGCCGGCGCCGCACGGCCTCCGTCAGCTGCCCGCCCTCGTCGTGGCCGATGTACCCCGGGGGCGCTCCGATCATCCGCGAGACGGTGTGCTTCTCCTGGTACTCGGACATGTCGAGGCGG
>CALMDF010000071.1 GCA_937864895.1 uncultured Holophagales bacterium
CCGCGCGTGCCGGGGCTCTTCTACGCCGGGACGGCCCTCGGGGGCGTCTATCGCTCGACGGACGGGGGGCAGAGCTGGACCGCCCCGCCGGGAGGGGCACCGTTCCCCGGGTACTCCGTCACGTCGATCCTCCCCGACCCTTCGCGGCCGGGGACCGTGTGGGCTGGGCTCACCGGGGTCGTGAGGGGCGGGCTCCTCGTGAGGTCCGACGACTCGGCCCGGTCGTGGGCCGTCGTGAGGCGGTGGGAGGAGCGCGCCGAGGCCCGCGTCGTCGCGGTCGCCGCCCTGAAGGGCCGGAAGGTCGTCGCCGTCGGCGGGGACACGGGGCTCGAGATCTCGGAGGACGGGGGCGTCACGTGGAGGGCGTCGCGGCCTCCGCTCGACCCGGGGAGCGGCGTCGCGTTCCTCGCGTTCCACCCCCTGAAGCCCGGGGTCCTCTACAGCGGCTCCTATCGCCACCCCTTCCGCTCGACCGATCTCGGACGCTCCTGGAAGCGGATCGCGGGCGGTATGGTCGAGGACACCCAGGTCTTCCACCTCGACTTCTCGCCGACCGACCCCGACGACGTCTGGGCGGCGACGTGCGGCTGGGTCTACCGGACCACGGACGGGGCGGCGAGCTGGAAGCGTTTCAAGGACGGTCTCACGGACCGGCGGACGCACGTCGTCGCGCGCGATCCGCGCAACCCCTCCCGCGTCCTCGCCGGGACGACGGGCGGGCTCTTCGAGAGCCGGGACGCGGGCCTCGGTTTCCGTCGCATCTCCCGCGAGGCCACCGTCGTCAACGCCCTCGTCTTCGACCCCTCGAACCCGGACGTCCTTCTCGTGGCGACCGAGGCGGAGGGCGTTCTCAGGAGCGAGGACGGCGGCCTGTCCCTCTCCGAGTCGAACGCCGGCCTCTCCGAGGCGCGCGTCTCGGCCGTCGCCGCCACGGCCTCGGGCGTCGTCGTCGTCGCGCGGGCCGCCGACGGGGGGAGCGGCGGCCTCTGGACGCTCGACCCCGTCTCGGGCCGGACCGAGAGACTCGCGGCGGCGCCGCCGGCCACCGTCCGGGCCCTCCTCGCGAGCGGCGAACGGCTCGTCGCCGGGACGCCGGCGGGCCTCTTCGTGGCGGGCGCGGCCGGGAGGCCGTTCGAGAAGGTCCTCGACGTCCCGGTGCACGGCCTGGCCGCCGGGCCGGGCCGGCTCTTCGCTGCGACCCAGGCGGGGGCGTTCGAGTCGCGCGACGGGGGCGTCTCGTGGGGGCGCCTCGGGACGCTGAAGGCGCGTGTCGACGCGGTGATGTGGAGCCGGCCCGCGGGGACGAGGCCGGCGGCGCTCGCGGTCCGCTCCTCGGGGCGGACGCTCTGGTGGAACGGGCGGGACTTCGGCCTCGACGCGCTCCGGGAAGGCTCCTCGCGGCTCCTGAGCGGGGGGTTCGGCCGTCCGAAGGCCTCGGCGTACCGCGCGCCCGAGCCGCTCGGCGTCGACGTCGACCTCGAGAAGGGACGACTCCTCTTCAGGACGACGGAGGAGGGGGCGGACGTCCTGCTCGCGCTTCCCGAGCGGGGCCTGAACGTCGCCGGCTGGGCCGGGGACCCGCGGAGCGACGGGGGCCTCTACCTCGCCACGATCGGGCGGGGGCTGTTCCGCTTCGTTCCCCTCCCGACCACCGGACTCCTCCCGTCCGCCGGCGAGGTCAGCGCTCCGGCACGCTGAGGTAGTTGAGCTTCACGCCCGGGACGATCCCGTGCCGCCCGGCCTCGCCGGCGGTCAGCTCCACGACGGTGTCGGCCGGGGCCCGGGACGGGTAGCTCGGACACGGGTCGGACTCGCAGGGCGGGACGTTCTCGAGGACGTCGACGACGGTCCCGTCGCTCGTCGTGAAGACCATGTCGAGCGGGAAGTGGCAGTTCTTCATCCAGAAGGCGCGGGGCTCGACCGCCTCGAAGACGAAGACCATCCCGCTCAGGGGCGCGAGCGACTCGCGGAACATCAGCCCCTGCGCCACCTGCTCGGGCGTCCGCGCGACCTCGAGGGCGAAGACGGCGCCCGAGGGGAGGACGACGCGCGGGCCGCTGCCGGCAGGGGTCGCCGACGGCGAAGGGGGGCCGCCCCGGCCTCCCGCGCAAGCGGCCAGGAGGAGCGCGGCGAGAAGGGCCGGCTTCCTCAACTCACGGTCCTTCGACCGGGGCCCCGGGCTCGTCATACGGCTCCTCTTCCTCGTCGCGGCGCAGGTCGTAGGTCTTCGCGTAGTAGCGGAACGAGCGGGGCGTCATCCCGAGGAGCTTCGCCGCCTTCGCCTGGACGCCTCCGCTCCGCTCGAGGGCCTGGATCATCAGGCGTTTTCCGATCCACTTCAGGTATTCCTCGAGGTTGAAGTTCCCGAGGGGAAGGTCGAACGGCGTCTGAAGCGCCTCGGCGGGGACCCCGGCGGGCCGGAGAAAGCTCTCCGGAAGCGAGGCGGTGGTGATGACGGTCCCGGTCTCGAGCGCCACGGTCCTCTCGATGAGGTTCTCCAGCTCGCGGACGTTCCCGGGCCAGGCGTGCGACTCGAGGAGGCGCATCGCCTCGGTCGAGATCTTCTTCTCGGGGATCCCCTGCTCCCCGGCGACCTGCCGGAGGAAGTGCCTCACGAGGGGGGGGATGTCCTCGCGGCGCTCCCGGAGGGGCGGGATCGGGAGGGGGATCACGGCGATGCGGTAGTAGAAGTCCTCCCGGAAGGATTTCTCGGCGACCATCCGGGCGAGGTCCTTGTTCGTGGCGCAGACGATCCGCACGTCGATCGGCTCCTCGACGTTCCCGCCGACGCGCCTCACGACCCGCTCCTGGAGGACCTGGAGGAGCTTGACCTGCATCGCGAGGGAGGTCTCGCCGATCTCGTCGAGGAAGAGCGTCCCCCCCTCGGCCTCCCTGAAGAGCCCCTTCTTTTCGCGCACGGCGCCGGTGAAGGCCCCCCTCTCGTGTCCGAACAGCTCGGACTCGAGGAGGTTTTCCGGAAGCGCGCCGCAGTTGATCGAGACGAAGGGACGCGCGGCCCGGCTCGAGCTCCGGTGGATCGCGCGCGCGATCAGCCCCTTCCCCGTGCCCGACTCGCCGGTCAGGAGGACCGTCGAGGTCGTCCGCGCCGTCTTCTCGATCAGGTCGAAGACGGCGCGCATCCTCCTGGAGGCCCCGATCAGCGTGCCGAGCGCGGGGCGCTCCTCGATCCGGTGCCTGAGCGCGACGTTCTCGTCGGCGAGCCGCTTGCGCTCGAGGGCCTTGCCGACGACGTGCTTCAGCTCCTCGACGTCGAAGGGCTTGGCGACGTAGTCGTAGGCGCCCGCCTTGAGCGCCTCGATCGCCGTCTTCGTGGACGTGTAGGCGGTGATCATGACGACGGGCGTCTCGGCGTTCGTCTCGCGCGTTTTCCGCAGGATGTCGAAGCCCGTGCCGT
>CALMDF010000072.1 GCA_937864895.1 uncultured Holophagales bacterium
ATCTGGCTCTTCTCGTCCACGGAGAAGACCACGGCGTGCTCGGGTGGGTCGAGGTAGAGCCCGACGACGTCCTCGAGCTTCTCGACGAAACGCGGGGCGTTGCCGACCTTGAAGGCCTGGAACAGATGCGGCTCGAGGCCGTGAGCCTTCCAGACTCTGCCGACCGTCGACTCGCTCAGGCCCGTGGCCTCGGCCATCGAAGCCCGGCTCCAGTGGGTCTGACCCGCAGGCGTCTCCTGGGTCGTCTTGCGGACCACGTCGGCAATCAGGGCCCTCGAGTACTTCCGGCTGTACGGGTGAGAGCGCAATAAGTTCATAAAAATACGACGGGGTACACTGGGTCTTCGATGGAAGCGAAGGGCCCTGCGCCGGCCGCGACGGCACCGGCACCCGGTAAACGGAGGAGACGACGCATGATCGCCGCCGCCATCGTCGTGTTCCACGTGCTGGGGGCCCTCTCCTCCATCCACGCGATCATGACCACGCGCACCGAGCAGGGAGCCATCGCCTGGGCGGTGTCTCTGAACACGTTCCCCTACGTGGCCGTGCCCGCCTACTGGGTCCTGGGGCGGAGCCGCTTCGGGGGCTACGTGAGCGCCCGCCGGGAGAACATGGAGGAGGTCGCCGGCGTCACGGCGGAGGCCGTGGTGGCGGTCGCCCCGTTCAGGGTCGCGGAGGCGGAGGTCGACCCCGCCGGCCGAGCCGCCGAGCGTCTGGCCGGGCTCCCGTTCCTCCGCGGGAATTCCGTACAGCTCCTGGTGAACGGCGACGCCACCTTCAAGAGCATCTTCGAGGGCATCGACTCCGCCCGGGAGTACGTCCTGGTCGAGTACTACATCGTCCACGACGACGCGATCGGCCGCGAGCTCAAGACGCGCCTCGTCGAGAGGGCCAGGTCCGGGGTCCGGGTGCGCTTCCTGTACGACGAGGTCGGCAGCCTCGACCTCCCGCGCGCCTACCTCGACGAGCTTCGCGCCGCGGGAATCGAGGTCCACGCGTTCCACACCAGGAAGGGACCGCGCAACCGTTTCCAGCTCAACTTCCGGAACCACCGCAAGATCGTCGTGGTCGACGGCCGGGTCGCGTGGGTCGGCGGCCTGAACGTCGGCGACGAGTACCTCTCCCGCGACGCGAAGATCGGGCCCTGGCGGGACACCCACGTCCGGATCGAGGGACCCGGCGCGCTCGGCGCCCAGCTCGCGTTCGCCGAGGACTGGCACTGGGCGGAAGGGAGCCGGCTCGAGCTTCGCTGGGACCCCGTCCCTTCCGGGACCGGAGACGCCCCCGTGCTGATCGTCCCCTCGGGTCCGGCGGACGAGCTCGAGACCGCGAACCTGATGTACATCCACGCGATCAACTCGGCGAGGGAGCGGATCTGGATCGCGAGCCCCTATTTCGTCCCCGACAAGCCCGTGATCGACGCCCTGCAGCTCGCGGGGCTCCGTGGCGTCGACGTCAGGATCCTGATCCCGGACAAGCCCGACAACCCCCTCGTGGGCCTGGCGGCCTATTCGTACCTCGACGACGCGAGCCTCACGGGCGCGAGGTTCTACCGCTACGGCGCGGGATTCCTGCACGAGAAGGTCATGCTCGTCGACAGGTCCACCGCCACCGTCGGCACGGCCAACTTCGACAACCGCTCCTTCCGGCTGAACTTCGAGATCACCGCGGTGATCTCGGACGGGGCCTTCGCGGCCGAGGTCGAGCGGATGTTCGAGGCGGACTTCGCCCTCTCGAGGGTCATGGAACCCGGCGAGTACGGCCGCAAGTCGTGGTGGTTCCGGTTCGGTGCCCGCCTCGCGCGGTTGACGGGGCCGATCCAGTGAGAAAGGACGCCGCCGAGGCCCTCGCTCACTTCACGTCGCCCGCGCCTTCCATGTCCGAACGGAAGGCGGCGGGCAAGGCCCTGAGGGAGAAGCTGCCCCGGGAGAGACACGCGGAGTTCACGCCGGGTCGCCGCCGCCCGGACCCGGTCGCGATCCTCGAGAAACAGGCCGAGAGCCGCGTCCCCTCCCTCGTTCCCCTCCGCTACGCGCGCATGCTCGCGAGTCCCTTCTCTTTCCTCCGGGGCGCCGCCGCCGTGATGGCGGCCGACCTTGCCCGCACGCCCGTGACCGGCCTGACGGTGCAGGCCTGCGGCGACATGCACCTGGCAAACTTCGGCGTCTACGCCTCGGCCGAACGCAACCTCGTCTTCGGGATCAACGACTTCGACGAGACCCTGCCCGCGCCCTAGGGTTGGGACCTCAAGCGCCT
>CALMDF010000073.1 GCA_937864895.1 uncultured Holophagales bacterium
TGAAAGAGAAACGAGAGCGATGAGCGACGACGAGCTGACCCGCCTGATCCCGTCCGCGAGCCCTTCCGGCGCGCGCCGCGGGTGGCGCTGCCCGGAGGAGGGGCGGCTCGTCGCCTGGGTCGAGGGGGGGCTCCCGTCGGCCGAGCGGGAGAAGCTGGCCGCGCACATTTCCGATTGCGACTCCTGCTGCGGCCAGGTGGGGTTCCTCGCCCGCGCCCCGGAGCTGGGCCCGCCGCCGCCCGTCCCCGTCGCCCTCCTCGCCGTTGCACAGGGCGAACGCGCACCTTTCTTCGCCGGTTTCCGTCCTGCGACGCGCGTCGCGGCGGGGGCGGGGCTCGTCCTGGCCGTCCTCGTGGTCTCCCCCCTCAGGCGCCCGGGCCTTGATTCCGGCGGGCCGGGGCCGGACCCGGTCGTCCGGAGCGCGCGAACCGCCCCCGGACCGGCGGACGCTCCGTGGATCGTCTCCCCCGCCGAGGGGGCTGTCGTCTCGCGTGCCGCGCTCGAGCTGAGGTGGGAAGAGGCCCCCGAGGCTCTTTACTACACGGTCCAGGTCGTCGGGCCGACGGGCGACGTCGCCTGGGAGGGCCGTGCCGAAGGCGCACGCCTCGCGATCCCGGCCAACGCCGCCCTCGTCCCCGGGCAGCCTTACTTCGCCTGGGTCCTCGCCCACCTTCGGACCGGGACGACCGTCAGGTCGCCGGCCGTGGGCTTCCGACTCGCCCCGGGATAGACCCTCTCAGGAGGGAGGGTGGCCGATGAACGTGCCGTCCCGCCTTCTCGTCCGAGTGTCCCTCGCGGCGCTGGCGAGCTTCCTCGCCTGTGGAAGCGCCGTCGCCAGCCCGCCGCCCGCTCCCGAGGACCTCCTCGTGAAGGCCCGCGAGGTCTACGAGGAGAAGGGGCCCTCGGAGGCCCTTCCGCTCTTCGAGAAGGCGCTCGCGGGGTATCGCGCGGCCGGGGACAGGAAGGGCGAGGCGATCACCCTCGGCCTCGTCGGCAACTGCCACAAGCGCCTCGGCGACCTCGACGAGGCGCTCGCCCTCCTGCGGCAGGCGCTGGCGATGAAGCGAGAGCTGGGCGACCGGCTGGAGGAAGGGAAAACCCTGAGCCACCTCGGACTCGTTTACTGGGAACGGGCCGAATACCCGGAGGCGATCCGGAATCTCGAGGAGGCGGCGGCGATCGGCCGCGACCTCGGCGAACCGAAGCTCGAGGGCTCGGCGCTCAACAACCTCGCGCTCGTGTACGACGAGCTTGGCGACTACGGGAAGAGCGTCGCGCAGTACCGCCGCGCCCTCGACCTGTACCGCCGGACGGACTTCCCGCGGGGCGAAGGAGACACCCTCGGGAACCTCGGAGGCGTCGCCCTCCTCCTCGGACGCTTCCGCGAGGCGCTCGGCTTCTACCGGCAGGCGCTCGCGATCAGCCAGCGCCTCGGCAACAAGCCGGCGATGAGCCAGGACCTCGGCAACCTCGCCCTCTGCCACGCCGGGCTGGGAGAGGTGTCCGAGGCCGTCTCGGACTTCGACCGCGCCCTCGCGCTCGCCCGCGAGACCGGCCTCGCGAAGGAAGAGGCCGACTGGCTGAAGGGGAAGGGGACGCTCCTCGTCGAGACGGGGCGACACAGCGAGGGGCTCGAGCTCGTCCGCTCCGCGCTCGCGCGCTACGAGGCCTCGGGCCTGCGTCGCGAGAGGGTCGAGGGGCTCCAGCAGCTCGCCCTCCTCCACCTCGAGCTCGGCGACGTCGCCGCCGCCGAGGAGAACCTGAATCGATCCCTCGAGACCGCCCGAGCCATCGGACACGCCCGCGGGATTCACTCCGGCCTCGCCGCCCTCGGCGAGCTCGAGCGCCGGCGCGGCCGCACCGAGCAGGCGAAGGCGCTCTTCCGCGAAGCTCTCGCCGCCGCCACGTCCGCCGGCGACCGGGGCCTCGAGGCGGCCTGCCGCCTCCGGCTCTCCGCCGTCCTCCGCGACCTCGGGGAGCACGCACCGGCGCTCGAGGAGGCGCGGAAGGGTCTCGAGCTCGCCCGGGCCGAGGGGGCGAAGCTCGTCGAGGCCGAAGCCCGGTTCGGGGCGGGCGACGCCGAGCTGCGGCTCGGAAAAGCCGAGCCGGCCCTCGCCGAGTTCGCGGCGGGCGAGCGCCTCGTCGAAGGGCTCGGCGAGCCCGACATCGGCTGGAGGCTCGCCCACGGGCAGGGCCGGGCGCTCGAAGCCCTCGGCCGCGACCTGGAGGCCGTCGAGGCTTGCCGCCGCGCGGTGAGCCGCATCGAGACCGTGCGCGGCCGCCTCCGCGAGGAACGGTTCCGGGCCGGCTACATCGAGGATCGCTACGAGGCCTACGTGGACCTCGTTCGCCTTCTCCTCCGCGTGGGCCTGGACGACGAGGCGTTCTCGGCTTCGGAGCGCCTGCGCGCCCGCACCTACCTCGACCTCCTCTCCGGGGAGAGCCTCGATCCCGGCCTCGAGCCGGCCCAGCAGCGAAAGGCGACCGAGCTGAAGCAGCGCATCCGGGCGCTGGAGAGGGCCCTCGACGCCGAGGCCCGGTCCCCGGGAAACGTCCGGCGCGGGGCCGCCGGCTTCTTCTCCAGGGAGCTCGCCGCCGCCGAGGAGGAGTACGACGCCTTCCTCGCGGGCCTTCGCAGGACGGACCCCGCCGTGGCCGCGGCCTGGTCGCTCGCCATTCCCGAGGCGGGGGCGATCCGCGGGGCGCTCGCGCCCGACGCCGCGCTCCTGGAGTTCGTCGTCGGTAGCGACGAGATCATGGTCTTCGTCCTCACCCGAGAGCGCCTACGCACGCACGTCGCCCGTCTCTCCCGGCGCGACCTCGCCGCCAAGGTCGCCCTCGTGCGCGAGCTCGTCCTCCGGCGTGGCGACGACTGGCGCGCCCCTGCCGCGAGCCTCTCCGAACACCTCGTCGAGCCGCTCGAGAAGGCCGGCTGGCTGGCGGGCCGGCGGCGCCTCTACCTCGTCCCGCACGGAGTCCTCCACCATCTCCCCTTCGCGCTCCTGCCACACGGGCCGAAGGGACGCCTCCTCGTCGAGGAGCACAACCTCGTCGTCCTCCCCGCGGCCGGGAGCCTCGTCCTCAAGGGTGACCCTCGCCAGACCCGGGGCACGGTCCTCGCCGTGGCGCCCCGATCTTCGCGGCTGCGCTTCACCCACACCGAGGCGACGGCCGTGGCCGAGTCGCACGCGGAGCCTCGGAGCCTCCTCCTCGGCGAAGCGGCGACCGAGAACGCATTCAAGAGCGCCGCGCCCGGCTTCCGCGTTCTTCATCTCGCGACGCACAGCCGCTGGAACCGCCTCAACCCGCTCCTGTCGGGCCTCGATCTCGAGCCCGGCAGCGGCGACGACGGGCGCCTCGAGGTCCACGAGATCCTCGGCCTCCGCCTCGACGCCTCGCTCGTCACCCTGAGCGCCTGCGAGACGGCCCTCGGCACCGACCTCCTCGGCGCCGTCCCCGCGGGCGACGACTTCGTCGGCCTCACCCGCGCCTTTCTCCACGCCGGGAGCGGCGCCGTCCTCGCGAGCCTCTGGGAGGTGGACGACCGCTCGACGCCCGAGCTCATGAAGGCTTTCTACGGTCGACTCGCCGGGGTCGGCCCCGCCACCGCCCTCGCCGCCGCCCAGCGCTCGATGCTCGCGAGCGGCACCGCCCTCGCTCACCCGTACCACTGGGCGCCCTTCGTCCTCGTCGGAGAGGCCCCCGTGCAGAGACCCGCGACAACCGGCCCGGCCGTGTCCGTGAAAGCCCGTTAGGAGGAAACGCCATGAATCGCCCCACGTCGACCCCCGGCTCTCCCCTCCGGACAGTCGGCCTCCTCTTTCTCGCCGGTCTTCTCGTGGTGGCGCTGCCGGCCTTCGCCCAGGTCATCGAGGTTACCTCGGTCGTACCCAGCCAGACGGAGCAGGGCACCATCGGCGTCGTCGTCACGATCGGCGGCGCCGGCTTCGACCGCGGTTCGAAAGTCGCGTTCTACGTCACCGGTTCGACGAATCCAGGCGGCATCGTCGTCAAGAGCGTCAAGTACAAGAACACCAAGACTCTCGAGGCCACGATCGACGTGGCCTCAGACGCGCAGACCCAGTTCAAGTTCGACGTCCAGGTCATGAGCAACGGCCGAACCGGCAAGGGGACCGAACTCTTCAAGGTCATCGAGAAGGTGACGGGGGGCGACATCACCCCGCCAGGGACGATCACGGACCTTCGCGTCGTCGCGGGAGCCGTCGGTTACAACACAGCAATGATCGAGTGGACAGCGCCCGCAAACGACGGCTTCCTCGCGGGCAGCGGTTCGGCAACGCAGTACGACATCCGGGTGCGAAAAGACGCGCCCGAGTGCGGCGGTCCGTTCACGATGGCCGTCTGGGTCGATTCGTCCTGGACCGGGCCGCACGCCGACCCCTGCCACGCGTTCGTGAGCTGGCCCGCCGCCGGCGCTCCCGGAACGACGGAATCGCGCCTGGTGGACAGCCTCGCCCCGGACACGTGGTACTGGGCTGCGGTCCGAGCCAGGGACGACTCCCCCCAGGGAGCCAACTGGTCCCTCCTGCCCGACCCATCGCAGCAGCTCCACTTCATGACGGGTCCTGCCCCTTCCACGTACTGGACGACCTCCATCGTGGATGCCTGCCCCGTCACGGTTACCAACTGTTCCATGTGGTGGCCCCGCCTCGCGTTCGACGGCAACGGGAATCCCGCGCTGCTCTACAACAAGACGCTCGCCACCTGGACCGGTGGCACCTGGCCGACGGAGGGCAGCTGGCAATTCGAGATCGCTCCCGCCGGCGAGGGAGGCAACGGAGCTTTCGACCTCGCATTCGACCCCATCACCGGCGAACCCGCGATTGCGAGCTATGTGCCCGCTCTCTCGGCAACGATGTTCTACAGGCGGACCTCGGGCGCCTGGCAGAGAGAGACGGTCGCCACGGGCTTCGTGCGATCGCTCGAGTTCGGCTTCGCCCCTCCCACCGTTACCGACGGGGCCGTTCCGACGGTCGCCTACACGTACGAGAAGGGGAAGAGCACGTACCTGAAGGTCGCCCAGAAAGTCGGAACCTCCTGGATCACCGACACCGTCGCGTCAGGCGTTACTGGTGGAGCTCTCGCCCGGGTGCACCTCGCGTTCGACGCTGACTCGGATCCCGCGGTAGCGTTCATTCAGGACTACAGCGGCGGCAGACGGCTCGTCCTCGCTTCCAGAAAGGGCGCAACGTGGACCGTCGACCCCCTTCCGGACGCGCCAGCCGTATTCCAGCCAAACACCCTCTCGTTCGCCGAGCTCGCTTTCAATCCCGCTCGCGGCACCTTCTCCGTCGTCGGCCAGCACCTTGGCCCCAACTATTTCGTCAGCCAGCTACGGTATTGCGAAGGGAACGTCGGGAGCTGGAGCTGCCTTCCCGAACCGCTGTTCCAGTGGGATGGCCGATGGCAGGCCGGCCTGTCCCTCGCTGCGGGCGACGAAGGCTCGGTCTACGTCGGCACGGCCTACGAGCGCACGCTCGTCGTCCTCGCGCGTGACCCCGCAACGCTTTCCTGGGTCACGGAGTTCGTCGACTGGAACGCGAACTCGGGTCCGCAGGACCTCCACGTCGGACCAGGCGGCCGGCCGACGATCGTCTACCGGGGCCTTCACGATTCGACCGGGGCGGGGGGAAGCGACGGGAACGGCTCGGAGGTCATCGCGCAGAGACCACCGCAGTAGGACAGCGGCGAACAGGGTCACAGCGAACAGTGCCGAATAGGGTCAGGTCTTGACTTTCCACTATAGCTCCGCCGCCCCCCGACCTCGGGGGGCGGCATTGCCGTGCCCGGTGCCCGGATTGCATCCTCCCCATGGCCTGCGCCGAACAGTGGCGAACAGGGTCCGGTCTTGATTTTCCACTATAGGTCCGCCGCCCCCCGATCTTCGGGGGGCGGCATAGTCAATAGGGAGTCCATAGGGTCAGTTCTGCGTTTTGCGTCCCGAGATCGCAGGTCCCAACTTGAGCCTGACTGCCTGCCCCTCCAGAGAGCGAGGCGGGTGGTGGCCGCCAAACGAGGCACCAGGGTCGGGAGGCGTGCATGAGCGCTTGCCCTCTCGAATCGCTCCCGCACGCCGCCCCGGCCGGTCCGCGACTCGCGGTGCTACGCTTTTTCCAGGTAGCTTCCCGCTCCGCCAGACGGGGTCATGTCGGTTTTCTCGACCTATGGACCCCCTGACGCCGGGTTTTTCACGACCTATCCCCCCCTGAGGGGGTAGGTTTTTCACGACCTTTCCCCCCTCGCGGCGACCGGGGTCGCCGCCTCGCGTGACGGGACAGAACGGGAGACCCTCCGGACCCCGAGGCGTCGGGTACGGAGGTGCGGTGGCTTATCGCGAGGTGGGAATGATCGAGGTAAAGGAAGTCCTTCGGCAGTGGCTGGAGGGGGGCGGCAAGAAGACGGTCGCCCGGCGGGTCGGTGTGGACCCGAAGACGGCACGGAGTTACATCGCCGTGGCCGAGCAGTGCGGGCTGAAGCGGGAAGCCGGAGTGGCAGGCCTGACGGACGAGCTGCTGGGGCGGGTCGTTCTCGAGCTGGAAGGCTGGCGAGAGCGGGAGCGCGGGGAAACGTGGGCGATCTGCGAGAGCAGGCGGGGCCGGATCAAGGAGCTTCTGGAGGAGGACGTGCGGCTGACGAAGATCGCGCGCCTGCTGGGGCGGGAAGGGACGGAAGTCCCGTACTCGACGCTGTACCGCTTCTCCAAGGAGGAGCTGGGTTTCGGCAAGGCGACGCCGACGATCGCCGTGCTGGAGGGCGAACCGGGGCAGGAGCTGCAGGTGGACACGGGGACCGTGGGATGGCTGTGGGGAGAAGGGGGAAAACGGAAGCTGAAGGCGTGGATCTTCACGGCGACGCGCTCGCGGCACCGCTTCGTCTACCCGACGCTGACCGAGACGACCAAGGACGCCATCGAGGCGTGCGAGGCGGCCTGGCGGTTCTACGGCGGGGTCTTCCGGGTCCTGCTGCCCGACAACACCAGCGCGATCGTGGACGAGGCGAGGAACCTCGGGGCGCAGATCCAGCAGACCTTCCTGGAGTACGCACAGTCGCGAGGCTTCGTCGTGGACCCGGCCCGGGCGGGGCATCCGAAGGACAAGGCGCGGGTGGAGCGGTCGGTGTCGCACGTGCGGGAGGACTGCTTCGGGGGCGAGAAGCTGAAGACGCTCGAGGAGGCCCGAGACTTCGCCGAGCAGTGGTGCCTTCGGGATTACGGCGCTCGCCCCCACAGCCGGACGCAGAGGCGGCCGCTGGAGCACTTTCTGGACGAGGAGAAGGAGCGGCTGCTGCCGGCGCCGGTCGAGAGGTACGACACGCCGCGCTGGGGCGCGGCGACTGTGGACCGCGACCAGTACGCCCT
>CALMDF010000074.1 GCA_937864895.1 uncultured Holophagales bacterium
CTGGTCCTCGCCTCCGGGGCCGGCGGCGGGGGGAGGCTGATGGTCTCGCCCCGCTGCTCCGAGAGGTAGCTCAGCTCCCACTCCAGGAGACCTTTGTACCTGTAGAGGAGCTTCATCAGCTGGAGCCGGTTCACGATCGTTTCGGACGGGTCCGTCACCTTGGCCATCACGGACTCCTTTCCACGTCCCGGCGTTTCCTGCCGGGAGGCATGCGATTCAACGGCGGCCGCCGCCCATCCTCGTCACCCAGACGTCCCCCTTGAGGTCGGACGCGTGGACGGCCAGCGTCAGCCGGTCCCGGCTCGCGGAGACGAAGGAGGACGACGCCGTGACGTCCAGCGAGACGGGAGGGTGGAGCTCTTCCCACGCCCCGTCGGCGAGCCGGATCCGCCGGAGGGAGGCGCGTCCCTCCCAGACCCCGGCGGCGACCACGGACTCCCCGTCGGTCTCCCAGAGGGCGTTCGAGAGGAGGCCACGAACGGGGGTCCGGATGGGAACGGCCCCGGCTCTCGCTTCGACGACCCAGAGGGTGTCTCCTCGAAGGAAGGCGACGCGGCGCCCGTCGGGCGACCAGGACGGAAGGCTCGCCGCGACCTCGCCGTCCGTGAGGCGCCAGGGCTCTCCCGCGAGCCTGCCGTCCGCGAAGCCGGCCACCCAGACGTTCTCGGTGCCGGACCGCGAGGAGACGAACGCGAGCCGGGTCCCGTCCGGCGAGAAGGCGGGGTGGATGTCGCGGCCCGGGTGCTCGACGAGGACGCGCGGCGATCCGCCCTCCACCGGGAGGATCCAGATGTCCCGCTCGCCGCGGACGGCGCGGAAGAAGGCGATGAATCGGCCGTCGGGGGAGAAGTCCGGCGTCGCGGGGCCTCCCTCGGGGAGCCAGGTGAGCCGGCGGACGGCGCCCTCCGGGCTCCCGGCGCCGAAGGGCTGGAGCCAGAGGTCATGGGCGCCGAACCGGTCGGAGGTGAAGGCGACCGCGGAACCGTCGGGCGCCACGGCGGGCGTCTCGTCGTGGAGCTCTCCTCCGACGCGGTGAACGGCGCCCCGGAGCCGGTCCACGACGAGGACGTCGCTGTTGCGGCGGTAGGTGCACCAGGCCAGCGTCTTCCCGTCCTCCGAGAACGAAGGGGAGCGTTCGGGGCCGGTCCCGGTCGTCACCCGGCGGGGCGGTCCCCCGCCGAGAGAGAGGCGCCAGATCGCGCCGACCCGTTCCCGCTTCGAGGCGAAGTAGACGGCCTCGCCGTGCGGCGAGAAGACCGGCTCGGAGTCGAAGGCGCCCTCCGTCGTGAGCGGGCGCGGGCGGCCGCCTTCGACACCGACGGTCCAGAGGTCGCGGAAGTCGGAGTAGCAGACGGACCGCCCGTCCGGCGAGAACGCCGGGCCGGCGTGATCCCACAGACCCCCCTCGTCGGTCGTCAGGGGCCGGGCCGAGCCCGGCTCCCGGAGCGGGGCCAGCCAGATCCTCCGGTCGCCGCTCGGCCCCGGGCGTGTGAACGCGAGGAACGAGCCGTCGCGCGAGATGGCCGGCTCGTCCGCGTCCTCGACGACGAGAGAGGGGCTTCCGCCGAGCGCCGGGACCTGCCAGACGTCCCGGCGGCCGGACCGGTCCGACGAGAACAGGACCGATCGCCCATCGGGGAGCCAGGCCGGGTTCCGGTCCGACGCCGGAGCTCCGCCGTCGCCCGGCCGGTCGGTCAGCTGGAGGGGCTCTCCGCCTCGCGAGTCGACCACCCAGATGTCGGCGGTCCCGCCGGCGTCGGAGGAGAACGCGACGTACCTGCCGTCGGGAGAGACGGCCGGCTCGATCTCCCAGCCCGGCGAGCTCGTCACCTGCTGCGACTCTCCCGGGTCGGGGGGGGACCCGTCCGGGCGCGCGAAGAGCCACGCGACGCCGAGGCTTGCGGCCAGAGCCGCGCCGGCCGCGGCGGCGAGGAGGGGCCGCGAAGGGAAGCGCGGCCCGGCCTCTCTCCTGCGGCGCTGGCCCGAGACCGTCTCGGAAGAGATGCTCCTGAGGGCGAGCGCGAGGTCGTGGGCCGAGTGAAACCGCTCCGCGGGGCTCTTCTCGAGACAGCGGGAGACGATCGTGTCGAGGGCCGGCGGGACGGCTGCGAGGCTCTCGCCGGCCGGAATCGGCTCCTCGTGGAGGACGGCCGCGATGGTGTCGGCGGCGGTGGCCCGGTCGAAGGGCCGGTAGCCCCTGAGCATCTCGAAGAGGACGATCCCGAGCGAGAAGACGTCCGTACGCTCGTCTACGCGCTGGCCCCGGGCCTGCTCGGGAGACATGTACGACACGGTCCCGACGAGCCGTCCTTCGGAGGTGAAGTGGGGTGAGGCGAGAGTGTCCGCCTCGGAGAGGACGGGCTCGACGGCCTTGGCGAGGCCGAAGTCGAGGACCTTCACCCGCCCGTCGGCCGTGAGGAAGACGTTCTCGGGCTTCAGGTCGCGGTGGACGATGTGGCGCGCGTGAGCCGCCGCGAGGCCGTCGGCGATCGCCGCCGCGATCTCCGCCGACTTCCGCCACGAGGGGCGGTCCCGGACGATCCGGTCGCGGAGCGTCTCCCCCTCGAGAAGCTCCGTGACGGCGAAGGCGACCTCTCCTTCACGGCCGACGTCGTGAATCGCGAGGACGTTGGGGTGGGAGAGCGCCGCGAGCGCCCGCGCCTCGCGCTCGAACCGGGCGGAGCGATCGGGGTCCCGCGCGACGGCCTCGGGAAGGATCTTGATCGCGACCTCGCGCGCGAGACGGGTGTCGAGGGCCCGGTAGACCTCGCCCATTCCCCCGGCCCCGAGAGGGCCGAGGATCTGATACGGACCCAGCTTCGTGCTCCTCGGGAGCATGTCGGCGACCGTTCCTTCCCTGCTGATCCGGGCTCAGAGTCGCCCTCTTCGCGTCGGTCCGTCAACGGAAATCGGCCCCCGGCGAAGCCCCGGTGCCAGAATCCGCGGGATGCCCGCTCCCCTCGACCTCGCTGGTCTCGCCAACGCTCTCTCCCTCCTGCCGGCCCGTTCGGACGAGAGCGTCCCCTCGTCCAGCAAGGCTGCGGTCGCGGCCGTCCTCAGAAACGCTTCCGGCGACGTCGAGCTCCTCTTCATCCGCCGCGCCGAGCATCCCGGCGATCCCTGGTCCGGACAGATGGGAATGCCGGGGGGTCGGGTCGACCCGAGCGACGAGTCTCCCCTCGCCACGGCGCTTCGCGAGACCCGCGAGGAGATCGGGCTGGACCTCTCGACCTCCGGGCGGCCTCTCGGCCGTCTCTCGGAAGTGAGGACGCACCTGCCGCTCGGCACCGTGCCGCACAGCGTCGTCCCCTTCACGTTCGCGATCGAGGGCGACCCGGAGCTGAGGCTGAACGAGGAGGTCCAGGAGGCGCTCTGGGTTCCCCTGTCGTACCTCCTCGACCGCGGCAACCGGAGCGCCTTCACCTGGGTGATGAAGGGCCTGCCGCTGCCGATGCCCTGCTACACCTTCAAGGGCCGCGTCATCTGGGGCCTGACACTGAAGATCGTCGACGAGCTGCTCGAGGCGGCCGGGGGCTGAGGGAGCCGCCGGTTTCCGGTCAGCTCCCGCTCCGCCGGAGCCGGCGCCCGGCCACGACGTGGAACCCGCTCACGTCGAGGTCGACCCCCCTGAGGCCGCGCTCCTCGCCGGCCGCGGTCAGTGACAGCCGCCACTGGTAGAGGCCCGAGAGGAAGGGCCGGATCAGCGTGGCGAGCGCGTCGAACTGGCCGCTCGTCTCGTACCTCACGGCGCTCGCCTCGTCGTCCCAGAGCGTGAGCGAGAGCGCCTGCGATTTCCCGCGCTGCCCCTCGACGAGGTAGGCGGCGAGGCAGCCCGGCGTCTCGAGGAGCGCCGGGGCGACGACCTCTTCGTAGGTCTTCCTGAGCTCCTCGAACCGCGCGGGCTCGACCCGGTGGTCGACGATGCGGAGAAAGAGAGCCTGGCTGGCGTCGTCGGCCGGGGCCTCGCGCGCCACCTCCACCGGGTACGTGTCGACGTCGGGGTCGGGGAGCGTCGGCCGCTGGGCGGGCTGGAGGCGCGAGAGGTCGGCTTTCCACTCCGTGACCGCGGTGAGGAAGGGGTCGGCGCCGTCGAGGAGCTCGTCGTAGAGGCCGCTCTCGACGTAGGCGTCGGCGTGCGCCGCGCTCTCCCACAGGGTGAGCGAGTCGCAGCTCGAGGGGTCGGACTTGGCCGCCGGCCGGAGGAGCGCCGCGAAGAGACACCCTTCCGTCTTCGCGAGGGCGGGGACGATTCTCGACTCGTAGTACTCCCGGAACTGCCAGAGGCAGCCTTCGCGGACCTTCGCGCGGACGACTCGCAGGTACATCGTGGCGCTCCTCAACTGGCCCGCCGGACGATGACGAGCGTCCGGTCGTCGTGGAAGGGGACGCCGCGGGCGAAAGCGTCCAGGTCGCGTTCGAGGTTCGCCGCCATCTCGCGGAGCGGGAGATGGCGGTACCGGGCGGCCGTCTCGACGAGACGGTCCTCGCCGAACTCCTCCTCGTCCGGGTTCATCGCCTCGCTGATCCCGTCGGTGTAGATGACGAGGGCGTCGCCGGGGCCCATCGTCACCTCGCCGCTCGCGTACTTCGCGCCCGCGAGGAGGCCGAGCGGCACCCCGCCCGACTTCAGCCATTCGTGGCCGCCCGCGGCCCTGAGGACGAACGCGGGGTTGTGCCCGGCGTTCGTGAAGCTCAGGCGCCCTTCCTCGGGGTCCAGGATCCCGAGAAAGGCCGTCGCGTACTTCTCCGGCGGCGTCCTGCGGTAGAGGAGCGTCCCGACCTGCTCGCAGATCCTGTCGGGAGGGTCGGACCCCTCGAGCGGGAGCGCCGAGAGCGCCTCGAGCGAGGCCGTGAGGAGCGAGGCGGCGACCCCCTTGCCGGAAACGTCGGCGACGAAGACGGCGCACTCGCGGTCGTTGCCGCGAATCAGGAACTTGTAGAAGTCTCCGGAGACGCCCCGAGAGGGGAGCGTGCCTCCGTACAGCTCGTAGCCGGGCACCGTCGGGAGCGTCGCGGGGAGGATCGCGACCTGGATCTGCCGCGCGAGCTTCACTTCCTGCTCGAGGCGCTGGCGTTCCATCGCCTCGGCGACGAGCCTCACGTTCCGGATCCGCAACGCCGCCACCGAGGCGAGGGAGACGAGGAGCTCGAGGTCCTCGTCCCGGAAGGTGCGGACGCCGAGGGCAGCCCCGACGACGATCATCCCGAGCGCCCCCTGCGCGTCGAGGAGCGGCGCGGCGATGAAGCTCCTGAGGCCAGACATCATCAGGCTCTTGCTCTCGGAGAACCGCTCGTCGACGGACGAGTCGACGACGTGGGCCACCATCCCCTTGTCGATCACCTCGTGGAGGAGGCTCTTCGAGTGCATGGGCCGCGACTCGCGCCCCGGGGTCGACCGCCGGGCGGCGCAGACGTCGTTTCCGCCGGTGTCGCGAAGGTAGATGGCCGCCTCCTGCGGCTTCAGGTGGACGAAGGCGCGGTCCAGGATCAGCTCCAGCAGCTCCTCGAGGGAGATCGAGCTCGCGAGCGCCTGGTTGACCTGGTTGAGCATGTGGAGACGGTCGGCGGCCTTCCTCGAGCCGACGCCGATTCCCGAGATGTCGGTGTCCCCTGAAGCGGACTGCAGGAGGTCCCTCGCCGAGCGGTAGATGACGGAGTCTCCGGACGTGCTGGCGCTCTCCCCGTGGATCTCCACGACGAGAACGCTCCCGCCGACGGAGACGGTGTCGCCGTCGTGCAGCCGGCGGGGTGAATCCAGGGGGACCTCGTTCAGGCGCGTCCCGTTGTGGGAGCCGAGGTCCTCGAGGAGCCAGCCTTCTTCGGCGCGATGGAAGCGGGCGTGCTCGCGCGACATGGCACGGTCCGCCAGGGCCAGGCCGGCGCGGGACGACCGGCCGACGACGAGCTCGTCGCCCTCCACTTCGTGGTCGAAGCGCCGTCCGTCCGCAGACACCACACGTAGCCGGAGCGTCATCCGTTCCTCCCTCGCCTTTCCGATTCGGCGGGAGTCTACCGAATCCCGGCGCCGTTCATGGCGGCGACGACGGCTTTCATCGCCTCTGCCGCGCCGCAGCGAAGACGGACGTCGACGGCGTGCGACACCGCGGTCTCGCCGGGATTCACCTCGACGGTTCCCGCGCCCCGGCCCCGCGCCATCAGGACGGGAGCGGCGACGTACGGGAAGACGCTCGTCGTCCCGATGGAGAAGACCGCGTCGAACCCGCGCCGGAGCTCCTCTTCGAGCCGTTTGACGGCGGCGTGCGGGAGCAGCTCGCCGAAGAGGACGACGGCGGGGCGGACGAGCGCCGAGCAGAGGGGGCAGCGCGGGGGGATCTCGAGGCCGTCGTAGTCGCGGACGCGCCTCTCCCAGGCGCAGCGCGTGCAGGAGAGCTCGTGGACGTCGCCGTGGATCTCGATGACGTCCCTGGAGCCGGCCGCCCGGTGGAGCCCGTCGACGTTCTGGGTGAGGACGACGACGCGCGCCCGCTCGCGCTCGAGGGCCGCGATGGACTCGTGGGCCGCGTTGGGGCTCGCGCCGCGGCATGCCCGCTCGATGGCCCCGAGGTATTTCCAGGTCCACTCCGGCCGCCGGGCGAGCGTCTCGCCCGAGAGGAGCACCTCGATCGGGAGCCCCTCCTCCGTCTCTCCCGCGTCGTACAGGCCGCCGACGCCCCGGTAGGTGGGGAGGCCGGAATCGGCGGAGATCCCCGCGCCGGTGACGAAGAGGACGGATCGCGCCTCCCGGAGAATCCGCGCTGCGGCCGCGACGGCGGCGGGGTCGGGAGGAGGCGTGGCCACGACGGGGGAAGTCTACGGCGGCGGGGCCCCGCGCCTCGCGCCGGGAGGATAATCGGGCGACCTCCCACCCTTCCGTTCCCGGAGGCGAACATGTCGACCCAGGGCCAGCGCCGGCACAAGCGTTACGAGGTCCAGGACGTCCACGGGTCGCTCCTCTTCCGGACGCCGGTCCAGGTGCGCAACCTGAGCGTGTCCGGGCTCGCCCTCGAGTCGGACGAGCGCCTCCAGCTCGGGAGAACCTACGCGATCCGCCTCGCGGGAAACCGTGACGCGGTGGAAGTGGCAGGGACGATCCGCTGGTGCCACCTCGCGAGCGCGCGGCCCGTGGCGGGTGGAGAGCCGCGGGCCGTGTACGAGGCCGGGTTCGCCTTCCAGGACATCTTCACGGAGAAGGGCCGGGGCCTCCTCGGGTTCCTCGAGCACCACGCCGTCCTCTCGCCGCACGAGAGGATCACGGGGCGGTTCCGGGGGGAGACGCTCTTCCCGGCGGACCTCGAGGCCCGGGCCTCCTTCGAGGTCCTCCGGCTCAGCCTCTCCGGGATGCTCGTGCGGACTTCCCTCGAGTCCGCGTTCGGCGCGAGCCTCGACGTGGAGCTCGGGCTCGACGGCGGCCTCGTCCGCGCGAGAGGCCGGGTGGTGCACGTCCAGCGGGCGGACCCCGTGGGCGGCGAGCCGGCGGCGAAGCTCGGCGTGGAGTTCGTCGACCTGGCCGAGGACGCCCGTCTCGCCGTGGCGCGCTTCATCGCGGGCGAGCTGGACCAGGGGCCGGGCGGCGCGGCGAGGCCGGCGGTCTCCTAGAATCGCCCCGCGCCGGCGGCGCGGGGAGGCCCGATGCGGATCGCCACCTGGAACGTCAACTCGGTCAAGGCCCGTAAGGAGCGGCTCCTCGCGTTCCTCGAACGGCATCGCCCCGACGTCGTCTGCCTGCAGGAGCTGAAGACGGAGGAAAAGGGCTACCCGTTCGACGAGGTCCGCGCGGCGGGCTACGAAAGCTCCGTTCTCGGGCAGAAGACCTACAACGGGGTCGCGATCCTCTCGCGCGAGTCGCCCGACGACGAGAAGACCGGCTTCGCCGACGGCCCCAACGCACGCCAGGCACAGCTG
>CALMDF010000075.1 GCA_937864895.1 uncultured Holophagales bacterium
GGGACCCCGCGACGTCGAGGACGTCGCAGAGGTAGCGGCCCGGCGGCAGGTCGAGAACGAGCTGGCCGCCGGGGGCGGACACGGCCCCTGGCGCCGGCTCGCACCAGACCCAGGTCGTCGGGCCGGACGAGAACGCCCCCACCCGCCCGACCGAGGGGGGGGCTCGACGGACCTTCCCGGATGCGTTCCGGATCCGGCCGGGCGGCTCCGGAAGGGCCTCTCCGGACCGGGTGAGCGCGCGTTCGACGGCCACGAGCGTCTCGGCGGCGCCCGCGCGCCGCGGCAGGAGCGAGGTCTCAGCCCTCGCCACGGCCGGCCCCCTCCGCGGGCGACCCGGCCAGGCATGGGGGAAAGCCGGGGTTCCCGATCCGTACGCCCATCGGACGACACCTCCCGAGGGCCCGTCTCCGGCGCGACCGCTCCAGGGCCGAAAAAGAGTAGCACCGGGGGGGTCCAGGTCCTGGTGAGCCGTTCCGGACCCCGATCCCGCGTTAGTGCATGTGACAGTCATGTCCACGGGGCTGGTCCGCCGGCGCTCCGTCGCCGGCCCTCGCGGGAAGGGCCCGGAACCCCTGCCGGGCCTCGTCCCCTCTCCCCCGGCTTCCCGGAATCGCTCCCAGGAAACGGCACCGCATCCGGAAACGAAGCAACCAGGAGGCCGAGAATGCTGAAGAGACTGATCGTCTGCCTCGCCGTCTGCTCGCTGGAGGCCATCGCCCTGGCCCAGTCCATGCCGACGTCCACCCTGACGGGAAAGGTCACCTTCGACGGGTCGCCTCTCCCGGGCGTCAAGGTCGTGGTGTCGTCCCCGCAGCTCCAGGGCGCGCGCACGGCCGTCACGACCCCCGCGGGGGACTTCATCCATCCCTTCCTTCCCCCGGGCGACTACACCGTCCGCTTCGAGCTCACCGGGATGCAGACCGCGGAGCGGAAGGTGACGCTGGCGGCGGCGCGAACGGAGCAGGTCAGGGTGGAGCTGAGGCCCGCGTCGGTCACCCAGGCCGTCACCGTCACCGCGGAGACGATCATGACGGCGGCGATCGAGTCGACCCAGGTCAGCACGAACCTCAGGCAGGACCTCATCGACAACCTCCCGGTCGCCCGGAACCTCCAGTCGGTCGTCCTCCTCGCGCCGGGCGTCAACGCGAACGGACCGGGAGGCAACGTCGTCATCTCCGGCGCGATGTCGTACGACAGCCTCTACCTCGTCAACGGCGCGATCGTGAACGAGAACCTGCGCGGGCAGGCCCAGAACCTCTTCATCGAGGACGCCATCCAGGAGACGACCGTCCTGACCGGAGGCATCTCGGCGGAGTACGGCCACTTCACCGGCGGCGTCGTGAACATGATCACGAAGTCGGGCGGAAACGAGATCAAGGGGAGCTTCCGGGCCAGCTTCGCGAACGAGAGCTGGACGGCGGCGACGCCCTTCACGGTCGACCAGGAAGACAAGGTCAACCCCGTCTTCGAAGCCACCCTCGGGGGGCCGTTCTGGAAGGACAAGCTCTGGTTCTTCGGCGCCGGCCGCTACCAGGAGACGGAAGACGTCAGGCAGACGGTCCCCGGACGGGCGCGCACCGGCGACCAGGACGCCAACGGCGTGGCGATTCCCGTCGGCACCCCGCTCACGCCGATCACCTACCCGCACGCGACCGACCAGCTCCGGCTCGAGGGCAAGCTGACCTTCGCCCTCACGCCGAAGCACTCCTTCGTCGCCTCCTACGTCGACGTCGACGAGACCGAGACGAACCAGACCGGCCAGTCGATCATGGACCTCGACAGCCTGGTCGAGGAGCGCGAGACGCCGAACACGCTCCTCGCCGTGAACTACAGCGGCGTCCTCACGAGCAGCCTCTTCGCCGAAGCCCAGTACTCGAAGAAGGACTTCTCCTTCCTCGGCTCGGGCTCGCCCTACATCGACGACCCCCGGCAGGGGGGCTACAAGGGAACGCTCGTCCTGGATCGCGCGCGGGGGACGCGCTACTGGTCGCCGACCTTCCGCGCCACCGAGGACGGCGAGAGCCGCGACCACGAGCTCTTCACGGTGAAGGGGACGTATTTCCTGTCGACGTCGAAGCTCGGGAACCACGAGGTCAAGGCCGGCTACGAGCACTTCCTGGAAGTGCGCGACGTCAACAACTACCAGAACGGCAGCGACTACCGCGTCAGCGCTCCCTCGACCATCATCCGCGGCGACCAGATCTTCCCCCGCCTCCCCACGGGGACGACCGCGTACATCTACTGGTACCCGATCTTCGTCCTCAGCGAGGGCTCCGAGTACGCCTCCGACTCCGTGTACCTGAACGACCGGTGGACGCTCGACCGCTGGACCTTCAACCTCGGCGTGAGGTACGACAGGAACGACGCCGTGAGCGGCGACGGGGTCCGGCAGATCGCCGACGACTCCTCCTTCAGCCCGCGGCTCGCCGCCCACTACGACGTGCTCGGCAGCGGCAAGCTCCTCCTGACGGCGAGCTACGGCCAGTACGTGGGCCGCCTCTCCGAGGGAATCGGGAACGACGCCGACCCGGCCGGCCGGAACGCCTCGTTCTCGTGGCACTACCGTGGCCCGAGCATCAACAGCGACGTCAACGCCCCGACGAGCTCGCTCGTCTCGACGGAAGAGGCCCTCCGGAGGGTCTTCGAGTGGTTCTTCGCGAACGGCGGGACCGACCGGCGGCCGTTCCGCGTCCCGCCCTCGGTCCCCGGCGTCGAGAGCACGCTCGACCCGAACGGGCTGACGTCCCCGAACGTCAAGGAGTGGACCCTCGGCGTCGGCGCCCCGCTCGGAAACCGCGGCTACGCCCGCGCCGACTTCATCTACCGCAACTGGGACGACTTCTACACGTCCTTCGTCAACCTCTCGACCGGAAGGGTCACCGACCAGTACGGCACCGAGTACGACCACGCCATCGTCGGCAACGACAGCGAAATCTACGACCGCGAGTACACGGGCATCCAGACCCAGGCCAGCTACCGCTTCACGCCGCGCCTGAACCTCGGCCTCACGTACACCTGGTCGCGCCTCGTCGGCAACGTGACGGGCGAGGACAGCGGCAGCGGCCCCGTCACGGGCGTCGCCGCCGAGCGTCCGGAGTACCGCCAGGCGAGCTGGAACTACCCGATGGGGTACCTCAACAGCGACCAGCGGCACCGCGCGAAGCTCTGGGTGACCTACGACGTTCCGACGAGCTTCGGCGACTTCAACTTCAGCGTGATGGAGAGCTTCGACTCCGGCACGCGCACCTCGGTCGACGGGAGCATCAACCCGACGCCCTACGTCACGAACCCGGGCTACCTCGAGACGCCGACCTCCATCAGCTACTTCTTCGGCGGACGCGGCAACCTCTCCACCGACGACATCACCCGGACCGACCTTGCCGTGAACTACAAGATCCGGTTCCTCGGCGTCGAGGCGTTCCTCCAGGCGGACGTGATCAACCTCTTCAACGAAGAGGGAATCGTCGCCTACGACGAGGAGGTCCTCACGTCGCTCGACACGGGTTCCGGCCTGAAGGCGTTCAACCCCTTCAC
Source organism: uncultured Holophagales bacterium (assembly GCA_937864895.1). Lineage (GTDB taxonomy): Bacteria > Acidobacteriota > Thermoanaerobaculia > UBA5066 > UBA5066 > UBA5066. The sequence continues at coordinate 3,535 of CALMDF010000075.1, forward strand.
CGAGACGCCCGTCGAGTGCCCCCAGGGCGCGTCGTCCACGGAGTGCGCGGCGATGGGAGCGAACTTCCAGAAGGGACCGAACTTCGGCCTTCCCAACAGCGAGGGCGACTACCAGACGCCGAGGACCTTCCGCTTCTCGGTCGGCATCCGGTTCTGAAGCATCCCGGGGGACGGGGCACGGCCGGGGCCGTGTCCCGTCCCCTCCATCCGGCTGGAGGCTCGCCGCTCGAGCGGGCCTCGGCTTTCAGGGGGGATCCATGACCCGACTCGGGCGTTTCCTGGTGATTCTCGCCATGGGTGCCGCGGTCGCCGAAGGCGTTCCGGCCGGCGCCCCCCGGGCCGCCCGGCCGTCTCCGGCCGGGCCCGGGGCGACGATGACCTTCGCGCTCGCGGGCGACGCCATCCTGACCCGGCGGGTCATGGTCTTCGACACTCCGGACGACCCCGCCTTCTCGGGCCTCGTCCGGCTCGTCCGCGGGGCCGACGCGGCGATCGTCAACCTCGAGGAGTCCCTCTTCCGCTTCTCCGAGTTCAAGGGGTGGGCCGAGGCGGAGAACGGGGGCAACTGGGAGGTGGCTCCGCCGGAAATGGCCACCGAGCTTACGGACATGGGCTTCGACATGTTCGCCCGCGCGAACAACCACACGACGGACTACGGCGTGGAGGGGATGAGGGAGACGAACCGCCTCCTCGATCGTCTCGGAATTCCGCACGCGGGGAGCGGGAACAACCTCGGCGAGGCCTCGCGGCCGGCCTACCTGGACACGGCGCGCGGCCGGGTCGCCCTGGTCAGCTTCACCACGTCGTTCCCCCC
>CALMDF010000076.1 GCA_937864895.1 uncultured Holophagales bacterium
GGCTCTCTGGACGGCAAGGAGTACTACGACCCCGCCGCCACGGCGGAGAGGGTCGCGGCCCACGCGACCCACTTCTGCGACCTCCTCGGGGAGACGGCCGCGAACGACCCGGCGGCCCGCGTCATCGTCGCGATGTTCGACTTCGAGCTCTTCGGGCACTGGTGGTTCGAGGGGATCGACTTCCTCGGCTCCGTCTTCCGCGAGCTGGCCCGGCGCGCCGGGCGGGTGCGCCCGGCGACGGCCTGGGAGGCCGTGTCGGAGGCGGCAGACGCCCCCGGGATCCCGCTCCCGGCGGGCTCCTGGGGCCGGGACGGGGACTTCAGCGTCTGGGACAACCCGGCGACGGCGGACTACTGGCGGAGAGTCGAGGAGGCCGAGGAGTCGCTTCCCCTCGTCGCCGCGCTCGACCCGCGCCTCCTCCCCGCCACGCTCCGGCAGGCGCTTCTCCTCCAGGCGTCCGACTGGCCCTTCCTCGTCGAGAACGGATCGGCCCGCGACTACGCCGAGCGGCGGATCGAGGAGCACTCCGCCGCGATCCGCTCGCTCGTCCGGCTCGCCGGGCGCCCGGGCCCGCGCGGGCGCGAGGAGGCCCTCTTCCTCGCGCGGCTCGCCCGGAGGGACCGCGCCTTCGCGGCGGAGCTCGGCGACTGACGGCCAGGGCCGGGCGTTCCCTCCGCACCGACGTCCGCTCGCGGGGCCTCAACGTAGAATCGAGGAGACCCCGCAGATCCCTCTAGAGAAAGGACGATCCCCATGGCCTACCAGGCGAAGAGCTACGACCATCTCCTCGGAACCCCGGGATTCTCGGACACCCTCCTGAAGAATCACTTCACCCTCTACCAGGGCTACGTCGCGAACACGAACAAGGTCAACGACGAGCTGGCCGTCCTCCTCGTCGACGGCAAGCAGGGCTCTCCCGCCTTCGCGGAGCTCAAGCGCCGCTTCGGCTGGGAGTGGAACGGCATGCGCCTCCACGAGTACTACTTCGGGAACATGAAGAACGGAGGCGTCGCTCTCGACCCGAACTCCGCGCTCGGGAAGAAGCTCGCGGCGGATTTCGGCTCGCTCGAAGCCTGGGAGAGGCACTTCAAGGCCGTCGGCGCCATGCGCGGCATCGGCTGGACGACCCTCTACCAGGACCCGGCCACGGGCCAGCTCATGAACATGTGGATCGGCGAGCACGACGGCGGCCACCCGGCCGGCGGCACGCTCCTCATGATCATGGACGTCTTCGAGCACGCCTTCATGGTCGACTACGGCCTCAAGCGCGCCGACTACATCGAGGCCTTCTTCAAGGCGGTCGACTGGTCGGTCGTCGCGGCCCGCTTCGACGCGGCGCCGAAGCTCGCGCTGTAGGACCTCGTCCTCTCCGAAGTACCTGGGCAGCGGGCGGGCTTCGGCCCGCCCGCCGTCCGTGCGGCTACAGCGCCCGCCAGGAGTAGGCCGGGCCGTCGCGCGTGAAGCCGAGGCCTTCCAGGAGCGTCGAGAAAGGGGACCCCGCAGCCTCCCTGCCCGCGACGGCGGCGACGACGAGGCGCCTGGGGCGCCCGAGGGGATCGCGGCCGCGCCGGAGAAGTCCCTGCAGCTCCCGGACCGCCGCCTTCACCGCGCGGTCCGCCGCGTCCTTTCCGACGACGAGATCTCCCCCGCCCGAGAGGGTGACGACCGCCTCCCCCCGCCGGAGGACGCACCAGCCGTCGCGCGGGGCGTCGAGGCCGAGGAGGACGGGGTCCGAACCCGCGACCGCGGCGAGCCCCTCCTCCGGTTCCGCCTCGTCCCGGGCCTCGCGCATCGCGCGCAGCTCCTCGACGGTGCCGGGCTCGGCGTACTGGAGGGGGCCGTCCCCCTCGACGAACTCGCCGCGCCTCACGTCGCCGCGCAGCTCCATCCGCGCGAAGGCCGGCGCGACCTCGCTCCAGGAGAGCGCCCCTTCCGCCTCCTCGACGACCCGCCGCGACGCGACCCCCCAGCGGGCGAGGAGGAGGCGCGCCCAGGCCTCCTCGCGCTCGCCGGGGTGAAGGTCCTCGCCCAGGACCGCCGGCGCCCCGAGGAGCGACCACCGCCCCGAGAGGACCTGCGACGACGGCCCGGCCGCCCGCGGGGAGAACCCGAGACGCGACGCGACGCGGGCCTCGGCCGCCCGGAGGGCGGGGCGCGACGGGGGGTGCCCGAACGAGGGGGCCGGCGCCTCGCGAGGGGCCGCCGCGCGTTTCGCCCTGAGGAGCTCGCGCAGGCCGTGGAAGCCGTCTCCCGTGACGAGCCCCGCGAGGAGGAGCTCCCGAAGGGCCCGCACGAGGGCGTCGGCCTTCAGGCCGAGGGGTCCGGCGAGGTCCGAGAGGAAAGAGGCCCCGCCGAGCGCGAGCGCCCCGTGCAGCGCGCCCGCCGCCGGGGAAAGCGTCTCGAGGGGCGCCGGAGCCCCGGGGAGGACGAAACGCCCCTCGCCCCGGAAGAAGACCGTCATCCTCGCCGGGCGGAGCTCCTTCTCTCCCGTGAGCCGCCAGACGAGGAGGCCGCGCGCCGAGAGGGCGTCGAGGGCGTCCGGCTCCGGCTCGGCGAGCCGCGCCGGCAGGATCGCCGCCTCCCACGCGGCGACAGGGAGCGGAAGGCCGCGCAGGAGCCCGAGGGCGCGCTCCGCGCCGTCCGGGCCGGCAAAACGCGCGCCGGGGACGACCCCTTGCCGCCGCGCGACGAGGTCCCGCCGGACAGCCGCCGGAACCGGGCGGATCTCCCCCCGCAGGATCGCGAGCGTCTTTCGCCGGATCGACTCGGCGAGGCGCGCCCCGGCGAAGCGGCGCTCTCCCGCCGCGCCTCCGAGCCGCCCCGCCACGACGAGCGCCTCGAGCCGGAGCCGCTCGAGCGAGTCGACGACGTCCGTCTCGCTGAGGCCGTACCTGAGCGCGACCTCGCGGGCCGTCGCCGGCCCCCGCGTCGCCACGTACCCGAGGACGAGCCGGTCGCGCTCCTCCCGCGAGAGCGTCCCGGCCGCGAGCGCCTCCCAGAGCCCCCGCTCCTCGGCCGCCACGAGCCGCTCCTCGCCGGCGACTCGCACGAGGAGCACCGACCCCCGCCGCTCCAGCTCCCCGATCCACCCCAGCCCCTCGCCCGTCGACCGCTCCCGCGCCTCGGACGGGGTCAGGTCTTGATTTTCCATTATAGCGAGGAGGAGCTCCTCGGCCGTGCGGGCCATCCGCCGGGGCGCGAGCCGCGTGGCGTCGGCCCGCGCCGCGTCGGCGGCCTCGGGGCGGAGGCCGTCGTCGAGGTCCTCGCCGAGGACTTCGCCGAGGAGGGCGCGGTTCGCGGCGACGGCGTGGAGGTCCCGCTCGGCGCGCGGGGCGTCCCACTCGTACATGTAGACCGCGACGAACTTGAAGAGGAGCGAGGCGGCCGCGGGCGAAGGGGCGCGGCGCTTCTCGAGGACGCGCTCGACCTCCCCGCTCTCCATCCGCGCGAGGAGGTCGAGGAGGCGGTCCATCTCCCAGAGGTCGCGGAGGCAGTCACGGTACGTCTCGGCGACGACGGGGAAGTCGGGGAGGGACCGGGTCGACTGGAGGAGGTCGCGCGCCTTGAGCCGCTGGAGCCAGAACGGGGTCCGGCGGCCGCTCCGGAGGCGCGGCAGGAGGAGGGCGCGCTGGGCGTTCCCGCGGAAGCGGGCCCCGAACATTGGCGAGTTCGGGAGCTGCGCGAGGAGCCGCTCCCGGGCCTCGGCGGGGCCGATGCGCGCGAGGCGCTCGAGGGGGACCTCCCGCTCGGCGCTCGGGGTCCGGAGGAGGATGCCGTCGTCGGAGGCGACGGTCTCGACGTCGACCCCCGTCTCCTCGCGGAGGACCGCCGAGAGGACGAGCGACCAGGGGAGGTTCACGCCGCGGCCGAAGAGGGAGCGGACGACGACGCACGGGTCGCCGAGGTCGTTCGGGAAGGTCTCGAAGACGACGCAGAGGTCGGAGGCGAGCCCGCCCGACTCGGTCACCTCCCGCCTCACGGAGCCGACGATCGCGGCGGTGGCGTCGGGGGTCGTCGCGTAGCGAGCGGCGAGGAGATCGTTCAGGGCCGGGTCTTCGAGATGTTCGGCGACGAACCGCTTCAGCCGCCCGATCCGCACCCCGAGCGCTCCCGTCCGGCCCAGCCCCTCGCCCCGCCAGAACGGCATGCGCGGCGCGGGCTGGCCGTGGGCCTCCTCGACGACGACGGTGCTGTGCCCGATCTCCACGGCCCGCCACGCCTTCGAGCCGAGGAGGAAGACGTCCCCCTCCTTCGTTTCGTGGACGAACTCCTCGTCGAGCTCGCCGACGGCGGTCTTCCGGTCCTGGAGGACGGCGCGGAACGTCCCGCGGTCGCCGATCGTCCCTCCGTCGAGGAGCGCGGCGAGCCGGGCGGCGGGGAGCGGCGTGACCCGATCCGTCGCGCGGTCCCAGACGAGCTTCGCCGCGAGCTCGGCGAAGCGCTCCCGCGGGTACTTCCCCGAGAGCATCGCGAGCGTCTCGAGGAAGAGGGAGCGCAGCAGGGCCCTGTAGGGATACGCCTTCCGCACGAGGGCGAAGAGCTCTGCCGCTGTGACGGGGACCTCGTCGGCGGCGCGGGCAACGCTCTCGGCGACGAGCTGCTGGGCGAGGACGTCGAGCGGGAAGTCGGGCGGACGGGTCTCCTCGACGGCCCCCTCCCGCATCGCCTCGGCCGTCGCGGCGCTCTCGAAGAGGTCGTCGAGGTAGAGGGGAACGAAGAGTCCGCGCGCCGTCTCGCCGACGAGGTGCCCCGAGCGGCCGACGCGCTGGAGCCCGCGGGCGATCCCCTTCGGGCTCTCGAGGAGGACGACCGAGTCGACGTGCCCGACGTCGATCCCGAGCTCGAGGGAGCCGGTCGCGACGAGGACGGGCAGCTCGCCGGCCTTGAGGGCCTTCTCGATCTTCTCCCGGGCCGGCCGCGAGACCGATCCGTGGTGCGTGAGGACGTCCGTCCCCGTCGCGTCCGAGAGCTTGCGGGCGACCTTCTCGGCGAGCCTCCGGTTGTTGCAGAAGACGAGCGTCGTCTTCCGCGCCGCGGCCTCCGCGACGACGGCCTCCACGGCGGGCCCCCAAGCGAAGCCGTCGGGGAGGGAGCGGAAGTCGCCCGCGGGGGAGCTCACCGTGAGGTCGAGCGCCTTCCTCGCCTCGACGACGACGGAGCGCACGGCGCGCCCCGTCCCGGCGGCGAAAGAGGCGACGACGTCGACCGGCGCGACGGTCGCCGAGAGGGCGATCCTCTGCGGGGAGGCGCCCCCGGCCCGCGCGACGAGCTCCTCGAGCCTCTCGAGCGAGAGGGCGAGGTGGCTCCCGCGCTTCGTTCCGGCGACGGAGTGGACCTCGTCGAGGATGACGGTCCGGACCCCCTCGAGCGCCCGCCGGCCCGAGCCGGTCAGCATCAGGTAGAGCGACTCGGGGGTCGTGATGAGGACGTCCGGCGGCGATCTGACCTGGCTCGTTCGCTCGCGCGAGGGAGTGTCGCCGGTACGGACCCCCGTCGTGAGCGGAACCCGGTCCGCGCCGAGCTGCGCGGCGATCCCGGCGCGCGGCCTCTCGAGGTTCCGTTGGACGTCGTTGTCGAGCGCCTTCAGCGGCGAGACGTAGAGCGTCGCGAGGCGGGGGGCGGTGTCGCCGGCGAGACGGCGCCGAAGCGTCGCGTCGAGCGCGACGAGGAAGGCCGCGAGCGTCTTGCCCGTCCCGGTCGGGGAGACGAGGAGGACGTTCTCCCCCTCCTCGATCGCCGGCCAGGAATCCCGCTGGGCGGGAGTGGGGCCCCCGGGGAAGGCCTCCCGGAACCAGGCGGCGACGGCGGGGTGGAAGAGGTCGAGCGGGTCGGCCGGGGGGCCCCGGCGCGAGCGGGGGCTCACGGCGCGGCGGAGAGCTTTCGCCGCGCCTCCGCGTCGGCCACGGCCTCGCGGAGGAACTGGTCGAGGAGGTCCCACGGATCCACGGCGAAGCGTTCTCCGGCGCCGGGGCCGGTCCTCTCGAAGACGAGCTTCACGCCGACGTCGGCCTTCCCGTCGAAGGGGGCCTCGACGCCGATCGAGAAGACCGCGGCGAGGGGCCTCCCGCGCCCGTCCGCTCCGACGACCGTCACGGTGCGGTGCGCGGAGGTCCCGTTGATCGCGTCGAGGAGCGCGAGCTCCTCGGCCGTCGCGGCGGGGAAGGAGGTCCAGCGTTCCCGGTTCACGACCGGGAGTATAGGGAGGCGGCCGCGGTTCGGCCGGCGGGCGCCTCCGGAGCTCGAGGGGTTAACGTATCGGGACCCGACGGCGAGGCGCGAGGAGGCGGAAATGGCGAGGACGGTGCTGGTGACCGGGGGCGGGACGGGGCTCGGGAAAGCGGCGGCGCTCCGCTTCGCCCGCGAGGGGGACAGGGTGGCGGTCTGCGGGCGGCGCGCGGAGGTCCTCGCGGCGGCGTCGAGGGAGATCGCCGCGGCGGGCGCCGCCGACGTCGCGACCTTCACCTGCGACGTGAGGTACGACGACGACGTGGCGAAGATGGCCGCCGCCCTTCACGAGAAGTGGGGCGCCCTCGACGTCCTCCTCGCGAACGCCGCGGGGAACTTCGTCTGCCCGGCCGAGGAGCTCTCCCCGAACGGCTGGAAAGCGGTCATCGAGATCGTCCTGAACGGTACCTTCTTCTGCTGTTCGGCGTTCGGCCGCAGGATGATCGAGGCCCATGCCGCGGACGGGAGGGGGCGGTCGATCGTCACGGTCGTCGCCGACTACGCGTGGGCCGCGGGGCCGGGCGTCATCCACTCGGCGGCCGCGAAGGCCGGGGTCCTCGCCCTGACGCGGACGCTCGCCGTCGAGTGGGCGCGGCACGGCATCCGCGCGAACGCCGTCTCGCCGGGGCCGTTCCGCTCGGAAGGAACCGACAAGAACCTCTGGCTCGACGAGACGCTCGCGAAGGAGATCGTCGAGTCGATCCCGCTGGGCCGCTACACGACCGCCGCCGAGGTCGCCGAGTCGATCGCCTTCCTCGCCGACGAGACGAAGGCGGCGTACATCACCGGAGCCTGCCTCCCCGTGGACGGAGGGCACTGGCTGACCGGGACGAACCTGGGGTTCCTCGGGGCGGTCTCGAGGGCGGAGAAGCCTCCCCGCTAGATCCTATAGTAGAAAATCAAGACCTGACCCCATCCTTGACCCCGTCCTGGCGACTGCAGGCGGGTCCCCCCTAGCGGGAGATCAGGACGACGTCCCCTTCGGAGAGCCCTTCGCGGACCTCGACGAAGAAGGCGTTGCTCCGGCCGGTCGTGAGCTTTCGCGTCTCGGTGCCGGTGACGGTGCGGACGGTGCAGACGGCCTGGTCGCCCTCGTAGCGGACGGCGTCGACGGGCACCTGGAGCGCGTCCTTCACCTCCCCCGCGAGGACGAGGGCCTGCGCCGTCATCCCGGGCCTGAGACGGGGGTCGGCCTTCGCGAGCGCGAGGACGAGCGGGAAGGTCCTCGCCCCCCCTTCGTCGCCGCCCGTGAGCGCGCCGAGCCGGAGGACGGTGGCGTCGAACTTCTCGTCGGGGAAGGCCTCGAGGCGGACCTCGGCCTTCTGCCCCGGCTCGACGCGGTGGATCTCCCCCTCCTTGACGCGCGTCTCGACGAGCATCTCGGAGAGGTCGGGAAGGTCGAGCACCGGCTGGCCGGCGAAGACGGCGTCGCCGACCCGGACGCGCCGCTTCTCGCCCCCCTTCTCGAAGATCTCGCGGTGGACGACGAGCCCCCGGGAGCGCGCCGTGACCGTGCAGAGGGCGATCCGGCGCTCCACGTCGGCGACGGTCCGCGAGGCTTCCGTGGCGCGGGCCGCGGCGAGGTCGGCCGCGGCCTTCGCCTGCGCCGCCTGCGCCGAGGTCTTCTCGGAGACGACCTTCAGGGCCGACCGGCGGGACTCCATCTCCTGCGTCTTCTGGGCCAGGAGCTGGGGGTGCGTGAACTGCGTGAGCGTCCGGTGCTGCTGCCCGGCGAGGACGAGGTCGGCCTCGGCCTCCGTAGCGCGCCGCTCGGCGGCGCGCAGCTCGTCGCGCGAGACGTACCCCTTCTCGGCGAACGGGGCGAGCCCCTCGAGCTTCTGCCTCGCCTCTTCCGACTCGCGCCGCGCCCTCTCCACGGCCGCGGCCGACTGCTGCACCTGGAGCGGGGCGAGGCCGTTCACGAAGGTCTTCAGGTCGATCTCGGCGCGGGTGAAGGCCCCTTCGGCCTCGAGCCGCTCGCTCCGCTGGGAAGCGAGCAGCGCGCGGAGCGCCTGCCGGGCCTGCTCCGCCTCGCCGGACGTCTGGACGAGCCGCGAGCGGGCGACCTCCAGCTCGCGCTGGAAGGGGGCGTCGTCGAACCTCACGAGGAGCGCGCCGGGGACGACCCACGTCCCCTCCGGGGCGAGCTCGGCGACCTTCATCTCGACGCCGGCGATCTCGGGCCCGTAGCTCTCGGCGCGCGCCGGGGCGAGGAGGCCGGAGACGGCGACAGTGATCCGGAGCGGACCCCGGAGGACGCGCACCTCGCCCACCGGGTCGGAGACGCTCGCGCTCCGGGCGAGGAGGACCGCCGTGAGCAGGGCCAGACCTCCCGCCCCGGCCAGGAGGGCCTTTTTCCGGGGGGGCAGGCCCGCGAGAAGCGAGAGCGCCTCGCGGAAACGGCGCACGGCCGGCGCGATGCGGGCAGCGTCGAGCATGGTTCCTGCGAGACAGTTTACGGCGCCGAGGCGGGGCGGGGGAGGAACTCCTCGGGCTGGAGGAGACCGGCCTCGGAGAGGAGGCGGAGCTCGTCCAGGAGGACCTGCTGGCGGGAGGTGAGGAGGGAGACCCGGGTGGAGTTGTAGAGCCCTTCGGCGTCGACGACGAAGAAGTTGTCGGTGAGCCCCTTCCCGAACCTCAGCTCGGCGACCTCGAGCTGCATCCGCGCGACCTCTTCGTTCGCCTCGTCGAGGGCGAGGCGGGCGCGGCCCGTGGCGAGGCGCCGCGCGGCGGACCGCACCTGCCGGACGACGTCGGCCTCGAGGTTCTCGACGGCCCGGCGAGCGGCCCGGAGCGTCACCTCCGCCTGGCTCTTCGCCGCGAGCTGCGATCCCAGGTTCAGGGGGGCCTGAGAGGAGAGGCCGAGCGTCCAGGCCGAGGCGCCGGGATTGCCCAGCGCGGAGCCGAGGCCGTGGGAGCGCCCGACGGCGCTCCAGGTCAGGGCGGCGTCGAGGGACGGAAGGAGGAGGCTCTTCGCGATCCGGAGCTGTACCTCGGCGTCCCTCACGCGCTCGCGCGTCTCGACGATCTCCTCGCGCGAGGCGAGGGCCGCCTCGACCGGCTCCTCCCCCGGAGGGGCGGAGACCGGCAACCGCTCCGGCGGAGAGAGGGTCCAGCGGGTCCCGGCGGGGCGGCCGAGGAGGCGGGCCAGGAGGTCGAGGGAGTCCTCCCGGGCGTCGCGCGTGTCGTTCTCCTGCGCGCGGGCCTGGGCGAGAAGCTGCTCGGCGCGGAGGACGTCGAGCCGCGAGACGCTCCCGATCTCCTCCTTCGCGCGGCTCGCTTCGAGGATCTTCCCGGCCCTCGCCGTCCGTCCCGCGGCCTCCCTCACGAGCTCCTCCTGGAGAACCGCCGAGAGGTAGGCGCTCCAGACGGCGATGACGGTGTACCGCTTCTGCGTCGAGAAGCTCCGTTCCTGCGTCCCGACCTGCCGCTCGGCGGAGCGCAGGGGCTCCCGCGTGACGACGGGGTCGAGGCCGCGCAGGAGGGGCTGGGCGAGGGAGACGGAGTGGTAGGAGTTCCACTCCTCGCCCCCTTCGAGCCGGGAGGCTTCGGCGACCGCCGAGAGGCGCGGGCCGAACGGGAGCTGCTCGGAGACGGCCACGCCGTAGCGGCTGAGCGCCGGGACGTCGCCGTCCCGGAAGGACGGGGAGAAGAACGGCGTCACCTGGGGCAGGAACTGCGAACGGGCGGCGGAGAGGCTCGAAGCGGCGATCGCGTTGCGGTCGGCGGCGTCGAGGAGATCCGGGTTCGACGTGAGGGCGAGCTCGACGGCCCGCGCCACGGTGAGCTCCTCGGCGACGGAAGGAGCGGCGAGGGCGGCGGCGAGGACGAGGAGGAGGGCGATCACTCCAGCCTCAGCGTCGCCGCCGGGTCGAGCGCGGCGGCTTCGTTCGCCGGGCGGATCCCGGCGGCGACGCCGAACGCAGCCGATCCGCCGGCGAGAAGGAGGAGAGTCCCCGGGGGGAAGTGAGGGGTCCAGCCGGCCCGGGAGAGGAGCGTGATCGACAGGAACGCGCCGAGGAGGATCCCGAGGAGGCCTCCGCCGAGCCCGAGGAGGAGACCCTCGGCGAGGTACTGGAGGCGCACGTCTTCGCGCCGGGCCCCCGTCGCGCGCCGGAGACCGATCTCGAGCGAGCGGGCGCGAACCGAGGCGCGGAGGAGGTTCGTCACGCCGAAGGCGGCGGAGGCGGCGGTGAGGAGCGAGACG
>CALMDF010000077.1 GCA_937864895.1 uncultured Holophagales bacterium
TCCTCGGCCTCACGCTCGAGGAGGCGTTCCCCTCCCTCGCCGGGACGCATCTCCCCGGGGCCTACCGCCGTGTCGCGGCGGAAGGGGTCCCGTGGAGGAGCGAGGAGGTCGTCTACGCCGACGGCCGCATCTCGGGGGCCTTCCTCGTCCAGGCGTTCCAGACGGCGCCTGGCGAGATGGCCGCGACGTTCCTCGACATCACGGCCCGGCGGCGTGCCGAGGACGCCCTGCGCGAGCGCGAGTCCCACCTCGAGAGGCTCAACCGGATCCTGAGGACCGCGGCGCGCATCCGCGAGATCGCCGCCACCGGCCAGGAGGCGGGCGAGCTTTTCGGCCGCGTCTGCGCGGCGCTCGTCGAGGAGCGCAGCTACGTCTTCGCCTGGATCGGCGTCCTGGACGAGTCCGGAGGCGAGGTCCGGCTCGCGGGCGCCTCCGGGCCCTGCGACCCGGACCTCTACCGGATCGACCTGAGGACTCTCCACGGCGGGATGGGGTGCGGGAGGGCTGCTTTCCTCCGTGGGACGGCGGTCCTGGCCGAAACTGGTACGGGCGATTCGCTCTGTCGCGAGTGCCCGATGGAAGGAAGCGACCCCGGGCGGTCCGCGCTCGCGATGCCGCTCTGGCGCGGAGACCGGGCGCTCGGCGTCCTCGTCGTCCACGCTCCCGACGACGGCGTCTTCGGCGTCGAGGAGACCGGGCTCGTCGCCGACCTCGCGGACGCCCTCGCGGCGGCCATCGAGAGGCTCGAAACCGAGGCCCAGCGTGCCGAGATTCGCGGCGAACGGGCCTTCCGGGCGGACGTGGCCTCGGCGGCGCTCGGGGAGGAAGGCCTTCCGTCGCTCCTCGGGGCGCTCGCGGAGGCGGCCGGAAAGCGCCTCCGTCCGGCGGGGGCCCTCGTCGCCCTCTGGGACGAGGACCGGGGACGGGTCGCGCTCGTCAGCGGACGGGGGAGCCTCGCGGCGATCGAGCCGGGCGACGCGGGCCTCGGGGAGGTGGCCCGGTCCCTTCTCGCGCCCGCGGGAGGCGGGGGAGAGGCGAAGGGAGGCCTTCGCTGCCGTCTCGGGGACCGGGACGACGTCTGGGCCTGGCCCCTTCGGGACGGGCCGCACCTCGTGGGAATCCTCGCGGTGGAGTGGGACACGGCGGCTTCCGGACCTTCCCCGGCGACCGCGACCGCGGCCGCGGCCGACGCCGCCGGCCCGTTGTCCCTCGTCCTCGCCAAGACCCTCCTTTACGAGGCGAATCGCGAGCGCGTGGCGACCCTCCTCGCGCTCCACGAGACGGGCGTCGACCTCGGCTCGAGCCGCGAGCGGGACTCCCTCCTCCGCGCCATCGTCGAGCGGGCCCAGGGCCTGGTCCAGGGGACGAGGGCCGGCCTCTACCTGCGGACGGAGGAAGGGAAGTTCCTCCTGGCCCTCGCGAACGGCTCCCTCGCGCGCTTCACGGGAACGCTTCTCGCCCCGGGCGAAGGCGTCGCGGGAACCGTCGGCGTCACGCGCGAGCCGCTCCTCGTCCTCGACTACCGGACGTGGCCCGGGCGATCGCCGGTCTACTCGGGCGAGGGAATCGGGGCCGTCATCGGCGTGCCGATCCTCTGGCGGGGCGAGGTTCTCGGCAGCCTCTTCGTGAACCACGACGAGGCCGGCCGGTTCGGCGCCGCCGACGTGGAGACCGTCCGCCTCTTCGCCGAGCAGGCGGCGGTCGCCATCGCGAACGCACGCCTCATCCGCGACCTCGAGGAGGCGGCGGAGGAGGTCTCGAGCGCCTACGACGCGACGCTCGAAGGGTGGGTGAGGGCCCTCGACCTGCGCGACAAGGAGACGGAGGGGCACACGCAGAGGGTCGTGCAGAGGACGGTCGACCTCGCCCGGCGCGCCGGGATGGCCGAGGAGGCGCTCGTCCACGTCCGGCGCGGCGCCCTCCTCCACGACATCGGGAAGGTGGGCATCCCCGACCGCATCCTTCAGAAGCCGGGTCCGCTCACGGAGGACGAGTGGGCGGTGATGCGGCTCCACCCCACGTACGCCCACGACATGCTGTCGGGCATCGGCTTCCTGCGTCCGGCGCTCGACATCCCCTGGGCGCACCACGAGAAGTGGGACGGGACGGGCTACCCGCGCGGCCTGAGCGGAGAGGCGATCCCGCTCGCGGCGCGCGTCTTCTCCGTGGTCGACATCTGGGACGCGCTCCGCTCCGACCGGCCCTACAGGAAGTCCGTCCCGGCCGCAGAGGTTCGGGCCTACCTTCGCGGGATCGCGGGGTCGCACCTCGACGCCCGGCTCGTGGACCTTTTCCTCGCGACCGGTCCCGGGTGAGGCGGGAAGGCCCGGCGTCCCCCGACGCCGGGCCGGGCGGGTCAGCCCTTCTTCGGGAGGACGCCCTCGAGCTTCTTCGTCACCTCTTCGGCCATCGGGTCGACTCTCGTGCCGAAGCGCGCAACAACCTTCCCGGCCGGATCGACGAGGAACTTGTTGAAGTTCCAGCTGATGTCTCCCTCCAGGCCGGGACGGGTCGTGAGGTACGCGTAGAGCGGGTGGATGTCGTCGCCCTTCACCGAGATCTTCTCGAAGAGGGGGAACGTCGTCCTGAATTTGGTGGTGCAGAAAGCCTTGATCTCCTCGTTCGTCCCCGGCTCCTGCCCCATGAAGTCATTGGCGGGGAACGCGAGCACCTCGAAGCCCCGGTCCCGGTACTTCTGGTAGAGCTGCTCCATCGGGGCGTACTGCTTCGTGTAGCCGCATCTGCTGGCGGTGTTCACGATGAGGAGCGCCTTGCCTCGGTAGTCGGCGAGCTTTCTTGGGACGCCGTCGATCGTCTTCATCGTGAAAGCGTGGACCCCCGTGTCCTGCGCCGGGGCCGGTGCCGCGATCCCGAGGGCGGCCGCGGCCGCCAGGGCCTTCCAGAGCTTCGTCATCCGAGGACCTCCGTCCCGTCTCTACGCCGCCGGGGCAGGGGGGGATCTCAGCGTTTCGGATCGACCGGCGGAAGGATGACCGTGCGGTCTCCTTCCCGGCCCGGGATCGTCTTCAAGGGCGCCGTCACCGAGGTCGCCTCGCCGGCCGGGGGCCTCACCGGGGGAGGCGCCGGGACGACCGGAGGCGCCGGGGGCGGCGGCGCGACCGGCCCGGGTGCGTCGGGGGGGGGAGCGGGGATGGGAATCGTCAGCGACGGGCCGCCGCGCTCGGGGAACGGCATCGGCTGCGAGCCCGAGCTCTCGAGGCGCTTGCCGCCTTTCATGAGCCTCAGGGTCTTGAAGCGGTCCTCGTCGACGAGGCCGTTCATCGGGTATTCCTGCCGGGAAGCCAGGATCTCGACGGCGTCGAGGGGAGAGAGGCCGAGCTCCAGCGCGGCGTCACCGATCCATTTCACAGCCATGGCAGCCTCCGGTCAGAAGCGGCGGGAATCGCCGCCGCGGGGAAAGACCGCCGAGGCGATCTCGGGCTCGAGGAAGACGCCGTTCAGCTCGCACGGGACGCCGGCCGCCGAAGCGGCCTTCTTCAGCCCGTCCTCCACGGCGAGGAAGAGGTCGAGCGCCGCCTCGTCCGCAGCGCGGGAGCCGGCCGCCTGCTCGTAGACGACGACCCCTTCCTCCCGGCGGGGCTTCGGGACGCCCGGGCCGATCTTCTCGACGACGGAGGCGTACGAGCCGTAGAAGAGAAGCGCGGCGAGGTCGTGCGCGCCGGACGGCTCCGCCTCGTCGGGGAGCCCGACGGCCACGATGGCGCTCGGCTCCCCGTCCTCGAGGACGGAGTACACCAGGGTCGCCTTGAAGACCTCGTCCGGGACGGGCGGCGGCGCGACGAGCGGGCCGATCCGGGCCATCAGGTCCTGCCGTTCCTTCTGCAGGGCCTTGCGGGCGGCGTCGGGAATCGGCGTCCCGGTGTCCTTCAGGAACGCCTCGATCTGGAAGAAGTTGTCCATCATCCTGCCGGTATCGGCCTGGGCGAGGAGGCGCGCCCTCTCGGTCTCGAACTCCGACCTCAGCCGCCGGAAGTCCTCGGCGATCCGGTGGCCGTCGGCGCGGTCGTGCCCGAGGCTGGACCTCACCGCTTCGACCTTCCGCTCGTGAGCCTCGCGGTCGTGCTCGTCGCGCCGGGACTCGAGGTCGAGGAGCTGCTCCTCCGTCCGGGCCACGTCCTCGGCGAGACGGCGGAGCGCCTCCTCGAGCATCCCGATCTCGTCGCGCTTGCGCTTGCCCTCCGCACCGAGCTCCTCGATCTGGAGCCGGCGCGCGTGCGCCTCCCTGCGGAGCGCCTGGTGGGCGGCGCGCCGGTCGGCGTCGATCCGGAGGAAATCCTTCAGAAGGCCCATCACGTCGCTCCTCGATTCCCGAGCCTCGGGGCCGCTTTCTGGGCGAAGTCTATACCGCGCTCGCGCCGGCTCCGGGGTCGGCCGGGAGGGGGACCTTCGCTACACTCGACGCGGTTCGAGGATCGAGAGATGGACGAAAAAGCCGCCACCGAAGCCGACCGGATCGCCCGGAAGATCGAGAAGATCGGGGTCGCCGCGTCGCGCCGGCACGTCTTCCTCTGCGCGGATCGCGAGAACCCGAAGTGCTCGGACGCCGAGCGCGCGCTCGCGGCCTGGAACCACCTCAAGGACGGCCTTCGGCGGCGGGGGCTCTCCGAGAAGGGGGGCGTCCTCAGGACACGCGTCGCCTGCCTGAGGGTCTGCGAGGGGGGGCCGATCGCCGTCGTCTACCCCGAGGGGGTCTGGTACCGCGCGTGCGACCCGCCCGTCCTCGACCGGATCATGGACGAGCACCTCGTCGGCGGACGGCCCGTCGAGGAGTTCGTCATCGCGCGGCACCGGCTCCCGGAAGAGGAAGGCTGACCGGGGCGCGTCCCCGGCGAGACGAGAACCCGGCTCACGCCGGCGAGTGGACGGCGACGGGCCCGGTGGCGGGGCCTGCGATCGCCCGGGCCTCCACGACGAGGAGCTCGGCGAGGCGCGCCGCCACCGCGTCCTTTCCGGCGTGCCGTTCGGCCAGGTCGAGGTACGCCGGGCCGTGCCTCTCCTCGGCATCGGCGAGCTCGGTGTAGAGCCGCGCGAGGCGGGGCTCGCCGGAAAGGTGCTGGACGAGGACGAGGAAACGCTCGTGGCTGCGCACCTCGACGAGGGCGCCCGCGAGAAGGAGGTCGAGCCCCTGCTCGGGCTCGCGCCCGGGGCGGCAGGCGGCCCGGAGCACGGAGACGTAGGGGTTCGCGCGGCGGGTGTGCGGCTTCGCGCCGAGCCTCCGCGCCTCGCGGGTCGCCTTGCGGAAGTGGCGCAGCTCCTCGGCCGCCAGGGCGGAAAGCCTGTCGACGAGGAGGGAGTCGCCCGGGTAGCGGCCCACGAGGGCGAGCGCGAAAACGGCGGCCTGCAGCTCGCAGGCGGCGTGGTCCGCGACGAGCTCGGGGAGGCGCGAGGCGGCCCGTTCTCCCCAGGCGGACGGGGTGCGGGTGAGGAGCTCGATCACGACTCGATCTTCGCAGGTGCCGGGCGTCCCGCCTCGCGCGCGCCCTTCATCCAGGCGGTCGCCGCCCCGAGGTGGGCCGTCCGGGAGAGGAGGCGGAAGAGGACGACGGCCTGCTGGCCGGCGACGAGGAGCGCGAGGAGCCGTGGGTCGCCCCCGCTCCAGGACGGGGCGAAGAGGAGCCAGAGGACGAGAGGGAAGAGGGCCGTGAAGCCGAACGCGATCTCGAGGAGGAGCGCCCGGACGGGACGGCCGAGGACGAAGCCGAGGCCGGAGGCCAGGGCGAGGAAGGGGTTCGCGGTCCTGGCCAGGCCGAGGGCGGCGCGCGACTGCGCCACGACGGCGCGCACGGCGCTCGTCGCGAAGAGGAACGCAATGAGGCGGAGGAGCGACAGGAGAGTCCGCTCCCAGTCCCAGCGGAGGTCGGGAGAGAGCGTCGCCTCGCGGGGAAGCTCGACGAAGAGGGCGAACGCCCCGAGGACTCCGGCGAGGCCGAGGACGCCGATGACGAGGGAGGGAAGGCCGAGCCGGACGACGTCGGTGAAGAACGCCGCGAGGCTTCCCCGGTCTCGTTCCGCGGCGAAGCGCCCCGCGAAGCCCCCGGCGAGAAGGGACGAGAGGACGGCGTGGAGGAGCCCCGCGGCGAGAAGGCCCGCGAGAGGGCCGGAGAGGCGGGGGAGCTCGGCGAGGGGGAGGACTCCCTGCTCGAGCCTCTCGAGCCGGGCGCGGTCGCCGAGGAGGCCGGGCTCGGACCGCAGGAGGTGGGCGCCGAGGACGAGGTCCCACCCTTTCGCGAGGCCCTCCGCGGCGGGCCTATCGTCGAGGAGGTCGTGGAGGCGGGACGCGAGGGGGGCCGTGACGACGAGGGCGAGCGAGGCGTTCAGGAGGAGGGCGAGGAGGAGAGCTTTCCACGTCGTCGCCGCGGCCACGAGGCCGCGCGCCCAGAGGAAGGGGAGGGCGCTCCCCTTCACAGCGGGACTCCCGGGAGCACGGCCAGCAGGGCGAAGAGCTCGAGGAGGTTCTGGGCGAGGAAGCGGAGGCGGTGGCCCCACGCCCGCGCGACGGTCGGGTCCGGCTCGGTGAGGAGGCCGTCGTTGAGGCGGTTGACGTCGAGGAGGCAGGTCCGCCGCGGGTCGACGACGGCCGAGATGAGGCGGGGCCCGGTGATACGCCACCGCATCCACTCGGCGCGGCCGTCCCAGCGGCGGGTGACCGTCTTCCCGCCCGCGAAGCGCATCTCCACCTCGACGGGCCAGGCGACCTCGCCGAGCCGCTGGACGACGACCGTCGACTCCCACGACCGCCCCGGGGCCCGCGGCGCGCGCCAGGCGCGGCGAGACCCCTCGCCGACGTAGCCGGCGAGGGGCTCGGCCCGCCGCGCCGTCGCGACGGTGACGGCGTAGTCGACGGCCCCGGCCGAGGTCCAGCCCCGCTCGACGAGGTCCCTGGCCTCGGGGCCCGCGACCTCCCCGAGGACGTCGAGGAAATCGCGCGTCGTCGGGTGGCCGAAGGCGAACCGGCGCGCGTACTCCCTGACTGCGGCGAAGACGGGCTGCTCTCCCGTCGTCCGCGCCACGGACTCGAGGAGGAGGGCGGCGCGGGAGTAGGCGTTCGAGACGACCGCCGCGTCGTCGAGCGAGCGCCAGGTCTCGCGGAGGGTCGGGTCCGAGCGGGAGAAGGCCGCCTGGTCGAGGGCGTCCTGCGCCTCCCCCTCCGGGAGGGGGCGCTTCAGCGAGCCGAGAGGGATCGGGACCCCGAAGGCGGAGACGACGGCGCTCGGTGTCCCGAAGAGCCGCTCGGCCGCCCGTGCCGAGATCCAGGTCGAGAGCCCTTCGTCGAGGTGCGCCTCGCTCACCTCGTCGGTGGCGAGCATCCCGTGGAACCACTGGTGAGCCAGCTCGTGGAGCGTGACCGCCTCCGGCTCGCCCCCGGAGGCCGGCGCGAGCCAGGTGGTGCCCCCCGTGAAGAGGGTCGGGTACTCCATCGCCTCGGCGCCGGAGCCCGCGGGGGGATCGACGATCGTCAGGACCGGGTAGGGGTAGGGGGTGAGCCAGGCTCCGAGAAGCGCGAGCCCCTCGCGCGTCGCGCGGAGATAACGCTCCCTCGAGCGCCGGTGGTCGGGCTGGAGGAAGAGGAGGACCTCGACCTTCGGCTGGCCCTTCGGGGCGACGATCTCCCTCTTTACCTCGAAGCGCGGGGAGAAGGAGAAGGCGAAGTCGTGGACGTCCTCCGCGCGGGCGCGGACGCGGACCCGCCCGGCCTCGTCGGCCGTCTCCTCGACGACGCGGCCCGTGACCGCGACCTTCCCCCGGACCTCGCCCGGCAGGAGGAGCGTCACGTCGTAGTCGCCGAAGTCGGCGAAGAACTCCGTGGAGGGGTGGAAGGGCCTGCCGCGCCATCCCCGCTCCGTCGCCTTGGCGAGCTTCGGGAACCACTGGCCGGCGAAGACGAAGTCGTCCTTCCACCCGGTCCGGAGGACGCCACGGGGGAGGCGCGACTCGAAGTCGACCTCGAGGACGAGCGTTTCCCCGGGCCGTACCGGGCGCGGGAGGGGGATGCGCGCGAGCGTCCGGTCGTCCGGGTTCCCGGCGCCGGGCGGCGAGAACGAGACCCGGCGCGTCAGGTCGGTCCCGTCGTGGAGGGCCACGCGCTTGAGCTCGCAGGCGCCGAAGTCGTCGGAGCCGGAAGGGGGCGGAAGCCCGCGCGAGAGCGTGGACCGCGTGTTCCGGAAGCCGTTCAGGTAGAGGTGGAGAAGGACATCCGGAAACTCCCGGGCCGTCCGGTTCACGAAGAAGACGGTCTCGCGGCCGGCGAGCGTCTTCCTCTCCTCGTCCCACGTCGCCTCGATTCGGTACGACGCGACGGCCGGGACCCTCGACCCGGCTCTGGCGGGCGGGGCCGGGCAGAGGAGGAGCGAGAGTCCTAGGATCGCGGGCAGCCGGCGCACGGCGGGCATGCTAGGTGGGCGCGGCGGTCTTGGGAAGGGGCGGGCCGGACGGAACCTACAATCCTGCCGTGACGCTTCCCGACACCGCGGACGCCGCGGCCCTTCGCGCCGCCTGGCTCAGGGACGAGCTTCGCCGGCACGAGAACCTCTACTACGCCCTCGCCCGGCCCGAGATCAGCGACGCCGAGTACGACGCGCTCTCCCGGGAGCTCCTCGCCATCGAGGAGGCCTTCCCGGAGACGGCCACTCCCGACTCTCCGACCCGGCGCGTCGGCGGGACGCCGGTCGACGACCTCCCTAACGTCCGCCACGAGGTGCCGCTTCTCTCGCTCGAGAACGCCTACGACGAGACGGAGCTCGAGGCGTGGCTCACGAGGGTCCGCGACCGCCTCGACGGCCGGCTCCCGGAGATCGTCTGCGAGCTGAAGGTCGACGGCCTCTCGGTCTCCCTCGTCTACGAGGAGGGGCTCCTCGTGAGGGGCGCAACGCGCGGCGACGGGACGACGGGGGAGGACGTGACGCCGAACGTCAGGACGATCCGGGTCCTCCCGCTCCGGCTTCCGGAACGGGCGCCCCGGCTCCTCGAGGTACGCGGAGAGGCCTACCTCGGCAAGTCCTCCTTCCGCGCTCTCAACGCGGCGCGGGAGGAGGCGGGGGCGCCGCTCTTCGCGAACCCGCGCAACGCGGCGGCCGGCTCGCTGCGCCTCCTCGACTCGAGGGAGACGGCGCGGCGGAAGCTCTCGGTGACTCTCTACGCCGTCGCCCGCTGGGAGGGGGACGGCGCCCCGGAAACGCAGGTCGAGGCGCTCGAGGCCCTGGTGCGCCTCGGTCTTCCGGTGAGCCCGCACCGGGTCGTGGCGCGCAGCGCCGAAGAGGTCGTGGAGTTCCTTCGCGAGTGGAGGGAGAAGCGGCACTCGCTCGACCTCGAGACGGACGGGGCCGTTCTCAAGGTGAGCCCCGTCGCCGACCAGCAGCGGCTCGGGGCGACGGCGAAGTTCCCGCGGTGGGCCCTCGCCTACAAGTTCCCTGCCGAGGAGGCGACGACGCGCGTGACGCGGATCGTCGTCCAGGTGGGGAGGACGGGGGTCCTGACGCCCGTCGCCGAGTTCGAGCCGGTCCTCCTCGCGGGGTCGACGGTCCGCCGCGCGACGCTCCACAACTACGAGGACCTCTCCCGCAAGGACGTTCGCGAAGGGGACACCGTCGCCGTCGAGAAGGCGGGCGACGTCATCCCGAAGGTGACGCGCGTCCTCCTCGAGAAGCGGCCGGCGGACGCCGTCCCGTTCGAGATGCCGGCGGCGTGCCCCGAGTGCGGCGAAGCGGTCGTGCGCGAGGAGGGAGAGGTCGCCGTCCGGTGCGTCGGCGCCTCGTGCCCGGCGCAGGTGAAGGAGGCGATCCGCCACTACGTCGCCCGCCGGGCGATGGACGTGGAGGGGCTCGGCGACGAGCGGGTCGACCAGCTCCTCTCCGCGGGGCTCATCTCCGACGTCGCGAGCCTCTACGGGCTCGCCGCAGGGAACCTCGCCGCTCTCGAGCGCTGGGGGGAGAAGTCGGCCTCGAACGTCCTCGTCGAGATCGAGCGTTCGAAGGGGGCCGGTCTCGCGCGGCTCCTCTTCGGCCTCGGGATCCGGCACGTCGGCGAGAAGACGGGAAAGGTCCTGGCCCGGCGGTTCGGGACGATGGACGCGCTCCGGGCCGCGACGGAGGACGACCTGACGGCGGTCTCCGAGATCGGGCCCGAGACGGCGCGTTCCGTCCGGGACTGGTTCGAGAGGCCGGCGAACGGCCGGCTCCTGTCGAAACTCGAGGCGGCCGGCGTCCGTATGAACGAACCAGAGGGGGCGCCCGCCCCCGGAGGGCCGCTGGCCGGGAAGACGTTCGTCCTGACGGGGACCCTCCCCCGGCGAACGCGTGAAGAGGCGGCGGCGGCGATCGAGAGGGCCGGAGGCAAGGTGAGCGGAAGCGTTTCCAGGAAGACGGCCGCGGTCGTGGCCGGTGAAGATCCGGGGTCCAAGCTGACGAAGGCCGAGTCCCTCGGAGTCCCCGTCTGGTCCGAGGACGACCTCGACCGGGCGCTCGG
>CALMDF010000078.1 GCA_937864895.1 uncultured Holophagales bacterium
GTCGAGGAGGATCGGGGCCCAGAACGCCTGCTCGGCGCGCCGCCTCACGTACCTGAGGACGTTGAAGCCCCACGACGAGGCGTTCGGGTCGAAGCGCAGCGTCGTGAAGGGGATCGCCATCTCGGCGAACCACCCCTCGGCGGTCCTCCGCGCGGCGACGTCCCAGACGCCGTTCCACTGCAGGTTGAAGTCCCTTCCCTCGTCGGTGATCAGGGCGTCCGTCCTCGCCCCGTTCGCGTTCGTCTCGAAGAGATAGGCGTTGCGGTCGTCGTCGAAGGTGTCGAAGACGACGTCGACCGCGTCGTCCCGCCAGAGCGGCTGGTCGCGCTGCATCTCCTTGTAGATGATCTCCCCCGGCTCGTCGTCGAAGCAGCTCAGCCCGACGTAGAGGGTCGAGGCGCTGAAGACGACCCGCACCTCGGTCCGCTGCGACGAGGGTTTCCCGGTGTCCGGCTCCCGCTGGACGAAATCGCTTCCCGCCGGGGCGGCCGCCCACGCCGCCTCGTCCAGGACGCCGTCGAGGACGATCGGCCCGGCGGCCGGGCGCGCCTCGAGCGACTTCGCCTGCGCGGCGGCCGGCCGCGCGGCGAGGAGAAGGAGGGTGAGGACAACGGCGAACCTCCCGGCGGCCGCCTGCGCGGCCCCTCCGAGGCGGCGGGCAGGGCGGAACGCACCGTCACTGCGCGCGATCGAGGAGCTCATCACTTTCTGCCTCGCACTCCGGGCCGGCCCGGGAAGGACATTCTAGGGGAGCGGGGTCGGGAAGGCCCGCTCGCGGCCTTACTATCGCGCCCCGGAGAGTCGAAGGGATGAGCGGGACGACGAGCGACGAAGGAAACGGAGCCCGGCGCGCCGAGGCGCCGGCCGGAGCCGGCGGCTACAGGCCGGAGCCGAGGGATACCTCGGGAATCGCGATCCCGCCGGACCTCGCCGGGCTGACGGAGCTCCTCGCGAGGAACACGCACGAGAACTGGGCGCACGAGAGGCTCTCGCAAGGCTGGCGCTGGGGCCCGGAGCGGAACGACGAGCGGAAGGAGCACCCCTGCCTCGTGGCGTACGAGGACCTCCCGGAGGAGGAGCGGGAGTTCGACCGCCGGACGGCGCTCGAGACGATCCGCCTGCTCCTCGCCCTCGGCTACCGGATCGTCAGTCCCTGAGCCCCGCGTCCTGCGCGCGCCTGAGGACGTAGACGCGGAGCTTGCCCCAGTCCTTCGCCGCCGGGATGTGGCCGACGTACTCGGTCGTGAACCGGCCGGTCCGGTCGAGGGCGAGCGCCGCGGCGAACGCGTCGGTCACGTAGACCGACCCGACGGGCGTGATCGGCTCGATCCGGGCCGTACGGCTCACGTGCACACCCATGTAGCTGCGGTAGCCGAGGACCGGGTCGTCGACGGGGAAGACCGGGCCGACGTGGCCGCCGAGGCGCAGGCCGAGGTGGGCCGGGAGGCCGTGCTCCTCCGGGTGGAGCTCCCCGATGGCTTCCTGCAGGCTGAGCGCGCAGTCGGCCCCGGTCACGGCGTCCTCGGCGACGACGTAGAGGGCGTCCCCCCAGCTGTTCTTCACCGGGATGCGCGTCCCGAACGACTCGAGGACCCTCGAGAACGTCCCGAGGACCTCCCGGGCGAAGACCGGGAGCTGCGCCTCCCGGAGCTTGCTGAAACCCTTCACGTCGCCGAAGAGCATCGACTTGACGACGCGCCCGCCGGCTCGCTGCGGGGCCTCGCGGCCCGGGTTGCACGAGGCGCCGGGAGCCGCCGCGGGAAGGGTCTCGACCGTGTCGACGGGGAAGCCGGAGCCCTGCCAGAAGTCGGCCTCGTGGTCGACGAAACGGTCCCCGTTCGCCGACCCCGGCTCGTCCCTCACGACGAGGAGCCTGGCCTCGGTGTCGAGGGTCGACGCCTTGGAGATCGTGAGCCCCATGGCCATCCGGCTCGCGTAGAGGAAGAGGCCGTTGTCGCCGAGGTACGAGTCGGTCGTGGCGTAGTGGATCGGCTCCGTGGCCCCGGCGAGGCACCGGTCGAACCGGGCGAGCCACTCCGGCCCCGCCGGGGCGACGACGATCTGCCGGTACTCCTCGATCTCGAACGGGAAGATGACCTTCAGCTCGACGCCGCGCGCGAGCGCCGCCTCGGCGAAGACGATCTCGGCCCCGGCCGAGAGAGTCCCGAAGGCGAAGCCGACGCGGTGCTGCACGAGGGCCCGGTCGATCCGCTCGCGCAGCTCGCCTTCGCGCCCGGGCGGCAGCGACGCGACCCCCGAGGGGCCGAGGCAGTAGGCGACCGAGGGAGTCGCGAGGGGGGCCAGGATCGCGGGGTCGATCCCCGCGGCGGCGCAGAGGAGGCGCAGCTGCTTGCGCGTCCCGGCGAGCGCCGCGAAGTCGTGCCCGGCCGAGGCGGCCGCCTTCTCGAGCGAGGCCGCGGCCCCGTCGCGATCCCCGAGGGCCAGAGCGGCCTCGGCCTCGCTCGCCCTGAGGTAGTACTCCTCCTCCCCCTCCTCGGGCTTCTGCCCGGCGCAGAGGGCGAGGACCTGGGTGGCGATCTGCCGGGCGTGCTCGCGGTCTCCCGCGAGGGTCCAGAGGGTCGAGGCGTTGACGCCGGGGAAGGAGTCCGGGTAGAGGAAGTAGACCTCCTCGTAGGCCCTCGCCGCCTCGGCGAGCCTGTCCGCGCGCTCGGCCGCGGGGCCGTTGAGGGCCCGGTCCTTCAGGAGACGCGCGTGGAGGGAGCCGATCCGGATCCTGAGCTTTCTCGGCACGTCTCCCGCGAGCGCCTCGGCGAGGCGCTCGAAGTGGGTGAGCGCCTGCTCCGTGGCTCCGGCCCTGGCCAGGGCGAGGACTCCCCAGTAGAGGAGCTCGACGCTCTTCTCGCCGGCGCCGACCTTCTCGGAGACCTTGTCCCAGGCGGTCAGCACGTCGCCCCGCCGGATCTCCTCCCGAACGGACTCGATGAGCTCGTCCACGGACTGCATGCTTCACTCCCCGCGGGTTTTCACTCTCGCACCGGCGAGGGTAAACCCGAATCGGAAGCCTCGCCAGCGCCGGGCGCCGCAGGAACGTGAAACGAAAAGGCCCGGGAATTCCCGGGCCTTCCTCCGGTCGACCCTTCCGGGCCGGCTCAGTAGCGGTAGTGGTCCGGCTTGTAGGGCCCTTCGGCGGGGACGCCGAGGTACGCGGACTGCTTCGGCGTCAGCTCGGTCAGCTTCACGCCGAGGTGGCCGAGGTGGAGGCGGGCGACCTCCTCGTCGAGCTTCTTCGGGAGGACGTAGACCTTCCTGCCGTACTCGCCCGCGTTCCTGGCGAGGGCGATCTGCGCCATGACCTGGTTCGTGAAGGAGGACGACATGACGAAGCTCGGGTGGCCCGTGGCGCAGCCGAGGTTCATGAGGCGCCCCTCGGCGAGGATCATGACCGAGTGCCCGTCGGGGAAGCGGAACTCGTCGTACTGCGGCTTGATGTTGATCCGCTCGACGCCGGGGACCTTCTTCAGGCCGGCCATGTCGATCTCGTTGTCGAAGTGGCCGATGTTCCCGACGATCGCCTTGTCCTTCATCTTCGCCATGTGGTCGGCGGTGATGACGTCGAGGTTCCCGGTCGCGGTGATGAAGACGTCGGCCGTCGCGACGACGTCCTCGAGCGTCTTCACCTCGTAGCCCTGCATGGCGGCCTGGAGGGCGCAGATCGGGTCGATCTCGGTGACGACGACGCGGCAGCCCTGGCCGCGGAGCGCCTCGGCGCAACCCTTGCCGACCTCGCCGAAGCCGAGGACGACGGCGACCTTGCCGCCGAGCATGACGTCCGTGGCGCGGTTCAGGCCGTCGACGACGGAGTGGCGGCAGCCGTAGACGTTGTCGAACTTCGACTTCGTCACGGAGTCGTTCACGTTGATGGCGGGGAACAGGAGCGTGCCGTCCTTCTCCATCTGGTAGAGGCGGTGGACGCCCGTCGTCGTCTCCTCGGAGACCCCTCGGACCTCCCTGGCGATCCGGGAGAAGGTCTTCCCGTCCTTCGCGAGCTCCGCCCGGATCAGGTCGAGGATGACGCCCCACTCCTCGGGGTCGCTCTTCGGGTCGAACGCGGGGACCTGCCCGGCCTTTTCGAACTCGAGCCCCTTGTGAACGAGGAGGGTCGCGTCGCCGCCGTCGTCGACGATGAGCGTCGGGCCGCTGCCGTCGGGCCACTCGATCGCCTCGCGAGTGCACCACCAGTACTCCTCGAGCGTCTCCCCCTTCCAGGCGAAGACCGGCGTCCCCTTCGGGGCCTCCGGGGTCCCGCCCGTCCCGGGACGGCCGACGACGACGGCCGCGGCGGCGTGGTCCTGCGTCGAGAAGATGTTGCACGAGACCCACCGGACGTCGGCGCCGAGCTCGGCGAGCGTCTCGATGAGGACGGCCGTCTGGACGGTCATGTGCAGGCTGCCCATCACCCGCTCGCCGGCAAGCGGCTTTTCGGCCCGGTAGCGATCGCGCAGGACCATCAGGCCGGGCATCTCCTGCTCGGCGAGGCGGATCTCCTTGCGGCCGGCCTCGGCGAGGGAGAGGTCGGCGACCCTGAACTTCGGACGGGCGGCCGCGGACGCGGAGACGACCTTGGGGTCGAGGACGGTGCTCATAATTCTCCTTGGCCGCCCCGGGGAGAGCCCGGACGGGGGCCGAATGCGTTACGGGAAGGCGGGCCGCCCGGATGCCGGGACGCCCAACCTTTGAGTCTCCCAACCGGTGGCCCGGCCTGTCAAACCGGCCCCGCCGAGAGGGCGCACGCCCGAGGGAAGGAGGCCAAGAAGAAGGGGACCGAAGGCGCCGGGGAGACCGGGAGACCATCGAGGCCACTTCGACGCGCCTCACGAGTGGCGGACGGGAGGGGCATCCCACGGCGCCCCCCGGGGGCCTGAATTCCGTGCGGCCCCCCCGACCCCCCACCTGATCGCTGAGCACTCTCGTCCGTCTGAAGTCACCGCTGCGCGCGCGACCCGCATCGGCCCCGCTGCGCGGATGCCCGCGCGTGCTCGAACGCTCGCTCGCGAGACGCCTCTCCCGTCCGCTCACGTCACCGGACGCAGTTCGTAGCAGGGGGTGAGCGGGGTCCACGCCGACCGCAGGAGATCGAGGCAAACGCGAAACCGGTTCTCTCGGTTGACGCGCTCTGATGTGCTACGGCCGCGGGAGGGGCGGGGCGTCTCGCGAGCCGACTCCAGCACGGACGGGGACCCGCTCGACTTGGCGAGGACCGGGCGGGGAGAAAGCCCGCGCACCGATTCGAGCGAAGCGAGCTTGCGCGGGCGCCCCGCCCGGCCGCAGCGAAGCCGCAAGCGGGTCGGCCGCGCACAGCCCGAGGTGAGCGGGATGCCCCGCCCCGAGCGCGGCCCCCTGTTGAAGCGACGAGCGCAGGAAGGTGCCGTCCTCGGCGTTCTCGTGCTCCCGTGCTCTCGTGCCCTCGCCCTCGTTCCCGGGGTCGGCGGGGGCCTTCGTCAGGCGAGGACGCGCTTGAGGGCAGCGACGACGTCGAGGACGTCGTCCTCGGTCATCCCGGGCCAGAGAGGGAGCGACATCAGGTTTTCCGTCGCCCGCGTGGCGTGCGGGATGCCGTCCTCCGGGAGCCCCTCGGGGTGCTTCGCGAAAAAGTCGCGGTAGAAGGAGAAGCCGAAGAGCCCCTGCCAGTGGATGCCGGTGCCGACGTTCTCGGCTTTCAGCGCCGACATCATCTCCTCGCGCGTGAGGCCGGACGCTTCTGGGCGGTTTCGGAGGACGAAGAGGTTCCAGCAGTGCTCGCGCACCGAGTCGCCGTCCGCGGGGAGCTCCACCTCGGGGACGTCGGCGAGGAGGGAGAGGTAGAGCCTCGCCAGCTCGCCCCTGCGCGCCGCGAAGCCGTCGAGCTTCTTCAGCTGCTGAAGGCCGACGGCGGCCTGGACGTCCATGAAGTTCGACTTCCGCCCCGGCATCGGGACGTCGTAGAGCGGCGAGCCCTCCGGGTAGGGCGTCCCCTCGCCGCGGGCGATGCCGTGAAAGCGCTGGAGCTTCAGGTACGCCGCGTGGCGCAGGTCGTGGAAGGCGATGGCGCCCCCCTCGAGGGTCGTCATGTTCTTGTTCGGGTGGAAGCTGTAGACCGAGAAGGCGGAGCGTGGGCCGGAGCCGATACGGCGCCCGGCGTAGCGCGCGCCCATCGCGTGGGCGGCGTCCTCGATCACGGCGAGCCCGTGACGTTCCGCGATCTCCCAGATGCGCTCGAGGCGGCAGGGGAGGCCGCCGTAGTGGACCGGGACGATCGCCTTCGTCCGGGGCGTGATCCGCTCCTCGATCCGCTCCCCGTCGAGGTTCATCGTGTCGGGCTCGACGTCGACGAGGATCGGCACCGCTCCGCGCAGGACGACGTTCGAGACGGTGCAGACGAACGTGTGCGCGGTCGTGATCACCTCGTCGCCCGGCCCGATGCCGAGGGCGCCGAGCGTCAGCTCGAGGCCCGTCGTCGCGTTGAGGAGGGCGAGGCAGCGGGGGACCTCGTTGAACGCCTCCAGCGCCTCCTCGAAGCGGGCCGACTTCGGGCCCGTCGTCACCCAGCCGGAGCGGAGGGTGTCG
>CALMDF010000079.1 GCA_937864895.1 uncultured Holophagales bacterium
TTGACCGCAGGCAGCTCGCCGGGGGCGAAGCGCAGGCTGTAGCGATTGGCGCCGTCGAGCTTCTGCCCATCGGCATCGACCGAGTACATCGGGTACAACGCCTCCTGCTTCGAATTGCCATAGATGCCCAGCACCGCCGCCGAGACCCAGGCCCCGGAGATCACCCCGGTCGACGATGCGATCGGCCGCATGGAGCGGCTCTACCAGGCGATGACGGGACGCGAGGCGCCGCCGGCCGACACCATCTACGCGCCGATTCCCGTCGAGCGGAACCCCGGGGAGTATGTCGACGAGCAGATGAGCCGGCTCCTCGAGCGGCTCGGGCCCGCGTCGGGCTTTCCGGCGACGACGGCGGGGACGCCGGTGTGGGCACCCTCGCTCTCGATCTGCGAGAGCGCCGCGGAGATCGTCGTCCGCGCCGACCTTCCGGGCGTCGCAAGGGAGCTCCTCCGGGTGACGATGAACGGCAACGTCCTCACGTTGTCCGGGTCACGGGCCGCCACCCCCGCCGGCGGGGAGACGATCCGCCTCTCCGAGGCCCCGGCAGGAGCGTTCCGTCGAGTCCTCGTCCTCGCGGGCGCAGACCGCGATGCCGAACCCGTCGCGCGGATGAGGGACGGCGTCCTCGAGGTGCGTGTTGCGCGCGAGGCCCCTCGATCGCCGTCGGAGCGCGCGATCCCGATCCAGTAACCCTGGGGTGCGCCGTCCCTCCAACCTTCCGACGTCGGGAGACTCTTTCAAGGAAGGGAGAGATCTCTCCGTGGGTCGTGACGATGAGACGAACCCGGGTTCGGTGCCAGCGGCGCCCGCCTGGAGCCCTTCGCGCTCCGAGCTTCCGCACCCGCGGCCGGGTCGTTCCGGCCAACCCCGCCGGCACGACGACCTCCTCCTCGCCCAGATGGCCGAGAGCGTCCACGACGTCTTCTGGGTCGCCGCCCCGGAAAGCCGGCGCATCCGTTACGTGAACCACGCTTACGAACGGGTCTGGGGCCGGCGACGTCCCGCCGCCTGGGAAGAGGCTCCCTTCTGGCCGGAGGCGGTTCACCCCGATGACGAGATCCGCGTCGTCGCCGCCCTGCGCAGCCAGACGCTCTCGGGGCGCTACGACGAGGTCTACCGCATCGTCCGGCCCGATTCCACGGAAAGGTGGGTCTGGGATCGCGCCGTCGTCGTCCGCGACGCCGCCGGCAGGGTCAGGCACCTCGCCGGCATCGCGGCCGACATCACCGAGAGAAAGAAGGCCGAGGACGCGCTCCGGAGGTCTCACGCGCAGCTCCGGGCGCTCTCCGAGAGGCGGGAGCTGGTCCGCGAGGAGGAACGGACTCGGGTCGCGCGGGAGATCCACGACGAGCTCGGCCAGGTCCTGACGACCCTCAAGCTCGACCTGGCCTGGCTGGCCGACAAGCCCCCGGCCGGGCCGCGCGCGTTGCGGAACCGGCTCCGCGCCCTCTCGCGACGGATCGACGGGGCGATCCGGACGGTGCAGACGATCGCGACCGCCCTGCGCCCCGCCCCGCTCGACCACCTCGGCCTCGTCGCGGCCCTCGAGTGGCACGCCCGGCAGTTCCAGGCGCTGAGTGGCCTCCGCGTCGATCTGGACGTGGCCCTCAACGACCCGGGTCTCGACCCAAGGCTCTCGATCGCGGTCTTCCGGATCTTCCAGGAGGCCCTAACGAACGTGGCGCGACACGCGGGCGCCTCGCGAGTCGACGTCCACCTCGCCGAGGAGGACGGCGCACTCAGGCTCGACGTGATCGACGACGGCCGGGGCATCCGCGAAGCCGCGAGGGACGACATCGGCTCGCTCGGCGTTCTCGGGATGCGGGAGCGCGCGCGATCGCTCGCTGGCGAGCTCGACGTGAGACCGCTGCCCGGGGGCGGAACGGCCGTCTCGCTCCGCCTCCCGCTCCGTCGAGAG
Source organism: uncultured Holophagales bacterium (assembly GCA_937864895.1). Taxonomy (GTDB): domain Bacteria; phylum Acidobacteriota; class Thermoanaerobaculia; order UBA5066; family UBA5066; genus UBA5066. The sequence continues at coordinate 1,919 of CALMDF010000079.1, forward strand.
GCTGGGCCGCCGTGACGCGCGTCCTCGTCGTCGACGACCACCCCGTCGTCCGCCACGGGATCCGCCGCATCCTGACGGAGAAGCTCGACCGCCCCGTGACGGTGGGCGAGGCGGGAGACGCGCGCGAGGCGCTCGAAGCCGTCGAGCGGCAGGCGTGGGACGTCGTCGTCCTCGACATCGCCATGCCCCGCGGTGGCGGCCTCGAGGCGCTCCGGGAGATCCGGCGCGTCCGCCCGCGCACTCCCGTCCTCGTCCTCTCGGTCCAGCCCGAAGACCCCTACGCCGTGCGCGTCCTGAAGGCGGGGGCCTCCGGCTTTCTGAGCAAGGAGTCGGCGCCGGACGAGCTCGTCGGCGCGCTCCGTCGCGTCCTCGCGGGCCGGAGGTACGTCAGCTCGAGCACGGCCGAGAGGCTCGCCCACGCGCTCCACGAGGGAGGCTCCGACCGTCCTCTCCACGAGACGCTGACGGACAGGGAGTTCCACGTGCTGCGCCTCCTCGTCTCCGGGATGACGGTGACGGAGGCGGCCCGGGAGCTCGGGCGGAGCGTCAAGACCGTCAGCACGCACCGGACGCGGCTGCTTCGCAAGCTCCGGCTCAAGAGCACTGTCGAGGCCGCCCGGTACGCGCTCGCGGCCGGGCTTTTCGAGTAGGTCGGAACCGTCCCACGCCCGGATGGCGTGAAGTCCTACGGGACGCAGCGAAGTTCTCCGATTTCGCTCCTCCGACCGGCGAGCCCACCTTGGGGAGTCGGCACGGAGCGGCCGCTCGAACGCTCCGAGGAGGTCAACTTCCCACGGGCAAAATCGATCCTCTCGCGGTCCCCGGCAGCTGTGGAGAGGGACGCGCCCCCCAAGGACGCGTCCCCTCCGACCAAGGCGGATCCCCTCCGGGCGTTTCGGGCTGCCGGACCTGCCGTCCTGCAATCCCGCCGTTCCGCCCGTCTTGACCTGCCGCCGCGGTCCGCACGATCGCCGTCGCCTCCCCGGCTTGCCACTTCCGGCGCCGGGGAGGCGGACGTGAACGAGCCGGCTCGGGCACGGCCCGGGTGGCCCCAATGCGCATGGAGATACATCCGATGTTCCGAACGAGGGTCCTGCTTCTCTACCCGATCATCGCGGCGACCGCGATCTTCATCCCGGCCACCCGTTTCCAGCAGGGGATGGCCTCCGCCGTCAGGGCGACGTCCTGGCACATTCGCGTCGTTGCCGACGATCTCCCGCGCCCCGCCGGTATCGCGTATCGGGACGGCCTCCTCTGGGTCGCGACGAAACCCGTCGCGGACGGCCGCGACGGCTCGCTCGTACGTCTCGACCTCTCGACCAGGAGCCTCACGCTCCTCCAGAACGGCCCCGACGTACCGGCTTCCTTCGCACTGGGGCCGCAGGGCGAGGTCCTCTGGACCCGTCCGGCCGACGGCGCCCTCGTGTCGCAGTCGCGGCCCGGCGCCCTGCCTCGCGTCCTCCGGGAGGGCCTCCGCCTTCCCGGTGCGATCGCGAGCGGCGAAGAGCAATCCGTCTACTGGGTCGAGGACCTGAGGACCCCGAGCGCGCCAGACGCGACCGGCGTCCTTGCGCTCGACCGGGGACGGGTCCGCCGGTTGCTCGCTTCCGGCGCCCGTCCGACGGCCCTCGCCGTCTCACCGCAGGGGGACGTCTTCCTCACGAACGGCGTCGAGGGCCTGCTTCAGCGCGTGCGGCCGGACGGCCGGAGCGAGGTCCTCCTGCGGGGGCTCAGGAGCCCCGCCGCGATTGCGCTGTCCCCGGACGGCCATACCGTCTACTTCACGGAGGTCCCCGCCCGGGGTGTCGCCGACGACAGGAATTCGGTGAACGCCTTCGACCTCCGCACGCTCGCCCGCAGCATCGTCGCGCGGGGCGATCCGGACCCGGCCGGTCTGGCAGCCGGCGATCACGGGAGCGTCTTCTGGTCGAGCACGAGCCGCGGGATGGTCCTGCAGGCCTCGCCGGTCGAATCCCGCGAGACCGCCGACTCCGAGGACTCCGACGACTCCGAGGACGGATCGAAGTTCAAGGCCCGCGTCGTCCTGAGCGGGAGCCAGGAGACGCCCCCCGTCGACACCCTCGCGTCCGGGAAGGCGAAATTCGAGCTGAAGGAACCAGAGGCCGAGGATGACGACGAGGAGGGCGGCGACGACGAGGGTGAGGACGAAGAGGCCGAGGACCGCGGACGGCGAGACGGGAGCGAGGAGGAGAAGACCCCGAACCTCAAGTACTCCGTCCACGCGAAGCGCCTCGTCGGCTTCACCGCGGCGCACATCCACGTCGGCGCCCCGGGCCAGCCCGGCCCGATCGTCGCCCCGCTCCCTTCCAGGCGCAGCCAGCGGTCGCGGAGCGGCGAAGTCGAGCTGCAAGGCCGGGTCCGCCCCTCCGACCTCACCGGCCCGCTCGCGGGAAACTGGATCGGCTTCGTCGCAGCCCTCAGGACCGGCGGCCTCTACGTCAACCTCCACACCGAGGCCCATCCCGGCGGCGAGATCCGCGGGCAGATCGGCTCCACCGAGCCCCCCGTCGAGCTGCCGCCCGACGGGACGATCACGTCTCCCGCAGGCGACGTGACCGTCGACGACGGCCAGGCCGTGTTCTTTGCCGGAAGCGCGAGCGACCCGAACGGTGACACCGTCACCGTCTTCTGGGACTTCGGCGACGGTGGAACGTCGACGTCGCTGACTCCGGGCGACCACCCCTACACGAGCCCGGGTACGTACGTCGTGACGTTCACTGCGACCGATTCGGGCGGACTCGCCGACCCGACGCCCGACACCCGGACGGTCACCGTCCTCCCCCCCGCCGGCAACCAGCCTCCGAACGGGACGATCACGTCGCCGGCCGGGAACGTCACGATCACCGCAGGGCAGTCCGTACCGTTCGCCGGAGTCGCGACCGACCCCGACGGCGACATGGTGACCGTCCTCTGGACTTTCGGCGACGGCTCCTCCTCGACCGAGCTCAACCCGGGCGACCACACGTTCTCCTCTGCCGGAACGTTCTCCGTGACGCTCGTGGCGACGGACTCGAGTGGTCTCGCCGACCCGACGCCCGACACCCGTACCGTCACCGTCGAGCCTGCAACGACGAACCTGCCGCCCGACGGCATGATCACCTCCCCCTCCGGCGACGTGACGATCACCGCCGGGCAGGCCGTCTCCTTCGCCGGGAACGCGACGGACCCGAACGGCGACGCCGTCACCGTCCTCTGGGACTTCGGCGACGGGTCCTCCTCGACGTCGCTCGTGCCGGGCGATCACCTCTACGCCACCGCCGGAAGCTACGTCGTCACCCTCACCGCGACCGATTCGACCGGTCTCGCCGACCCGACACCCGACAGCCGGACCATCACGGTCGAGCCCGTCGCGGCCAACCAGCCGCCCGACGGCACCATCACCTCTCCCGCCGGCGACGTCACGATCACTGCCGGCCAGGCCGTCTCCTTCTCCGGCACGGCGACGGACCCGGACGGCGACGCCGTCACCGTCCTCTGGGACTTCGACGACGGCTCGACCTCGACCGCCCTGATGCCTGGAGACCACGCGTTCCCCACCGCCGGAACCTACGTCGTCACCTTCACCGCGACGGACTCGCAAGGGCTCGCCGACCCCACTCCGGCCACGGTGACGGTCACCGTGGACCCGGCCCCTCCGACCGCGACCCTGACGATGGTCCAGACGACGGTCTTCACGCCGAAGTGCACCGGCTGCCACGGGGGATCCTCCCCGACGGCCGGCATGAACCTCGAGGCCGGAATGGCCTGGTCGAACCTCGTGGACGTCCCCGCCACGACCCAGGCCGGAGTCCGCGTCTCGCCCGGACAGCCGTCGAACAGCGTCCTCTACGAATTCCTCGTCGCCGGTCACCGCTCGAGCTCGGTGACGGACGCCGACCGGCAGCTTATCTACGACTGGATCGCGGCCGGAGCCCCGGACAACTGACCCGTCGGTCTCCTCGTCGACCGACGGTTGACCGGGGGCGGGAGGATCCGGACCTCCCGCCCCTTTTTCGCTCCCGCCCCTCTAATCGACGAAGACGTCCTCGCCGAAGACCAGCTTCGCGGCACCGTCGAAGTCGACCGCGTATCGGACGATCTCGTCGCAGACCGCCCTCGGGACGAGAGCGCTTCCCTCCAGGTCGGGGCGGTTCCCTTCCGGCAGGATCACCTGCCGCAGGTTCCGGTTGCACGCCCCGCGCACCTTGTGCTCGGCCTCCCCGATTGCCCGCACGACGAGGACGTCGTGCGCGTCCGCGACCAGCGCTCCCGTCGAGGCGACGTCCTGCGGGACCGGCCGGTCGAGGACGACGGAGAGGAACGCGAGCGCCGTCGGAAGGCCCGCCGAGAGGCCTCCCGACGGCTCGTCGTCCTTCGTGACCTTGAAGGAATACGTGAAGTCGTGGAAGTCGCTCGTGACGTGCGGCCACTTCGCCTGCGCGTACTCCCTGACCGCCGCGAACGTGTTCCGCACGGCTTGCGTCATCTCGGGGGTCAGGTTCCCGAGCACCTCGTCGAGGTAGCCCCCGCGGCCGGCGGGCGCCGGACGCCGCGCCGCCCAGATCTCGTGGACGAGGCCGCGAGCCTTCCCACCGAAGTGGTAGACGGCGGCGGCGAGCACCCTCCCGACCGGCCCCCGCCGCCGGCGT
>CALMDF010000080.1 GCA_937864895.1 uncultured Holophagales bacterium
GAGCTCGCCTCCCGCGCCGCCGCCGCCCCGCGAGCCGCCACCTTCGCGGGCCGCTGCTGGGTCTTCGCCGCTTCGGACATGATCCACCTGCAGCAGAAGGGAACGCCCCCCGCCGAGATCGCCTACGGGCTCTGCGTCGCGATCGCGCGGAACGACCTCTCGACCCTCCTGAAGGGAAGGGCGGCGCCGCCCCTTGTCGTGATGGCGGGGGGTTGCGCTCACAACCGCGGCCCCGTCCGGGCGTTCGCCGAGGTCCTCGGCCTCGAGGGGGCCGTCGGGGCCGCGCTCGCGGCCCGGGCGGCGGAAGTCCCGTCCGTCGGCCCTGCCGAGGCCCGCGACGCGGTCGCCTCGCTCGACCGGTCCGGCCTCCTCGTCAACGGGGCGATCGCGCTGCGAAGAGCCGTCGACGTCTGGCGCGTCAGGAACGTCGTCGGATCGCGCGCGACGCGGCTCGAAGAGCCGGGCTACCTCGAGATGAGGCGGCTCGCGGGGCCGTACATGCCGAACGAGGCCACGAGCTCCTCTTCGTGAACGTCGCCAAGATCGTCGACTTCGCCCGGGGAGGGGCGGACGGCGTCGTCAACGCCATCTGCTTCGGCTGCATGGTGGGGAACGCCTCGGCCGCCGTCATCGAGAGGATCCGCCGCGACTTCGACGACGTCCCGATCGTCACGGCCGTCTATTCGGGGGCCGACGACCCGTCGCGGCGGATGGTCCTCGACGCCTTCGTCGCCCAGGTGAAGGCGCACGCGCGGAGGCGTCGCACCGCGGCTCCGGCCTCCCTCGGCGAGCGCCTCCAGCGACTGGCCGGCTGGCCGCACTGAGACGGGCGGCGCTGGAAGCGGAAGGCTCCCGGCAGGGGGTCCGGCGCTATGATTCGTCCGACGCGAAAGCCCACAGGGTCCGGGAACCCCGGCGTTTCGTCGTTGGATCCCACGAGCGGCATGGACAGCGGACCGAAGCCCGGGCACGTGACCCAGCTCCTCCTCGCCTGGGGCGACGGGGACCGGTCAGCCTACGAACGCCTCGTGCCGCTCGTGTACGAGGAGCTCCACGACATGGCGCAGCGCTACCTGCGCCGGGAACGCACGGACCACACGCTCCAGCCGACGGCGCTCGTCAACGAAGCCTACCTGCGGCTGGTGGACCAGAGCTCGGCGAGGTGGAGCAACCGGGCGCAGTTCTTCGGTGTCGCCGCGCAGGCGATGAGGAGGATCCTCGTGGACCATGCGCGCGGCCGCTCCGCCCGGAAACGCGGCGGAGACGCGGTGAAGGTCGTCCTCGGAGAGGCGGAAGGGGACGCGCTCGCGTCCGACGGGTCCGCCGTGACCGTCCCCCGCGACGTCGAGCTGATCGACCTCGACGACGCCCTCCGCGCGCTCGCGGCCCTCGACCCCACGCTCGTCAGGGTCGTGGAGCTGCGCTACTTCGCGGGCCTCACGGTCGAGGAGGCCGCCGCGGTCCTCGACGTCTCGCCGGCGACGGTGAAGCGGGACTGGGTCACCGCACGGGCTTGGCTCTTCCAGCGCCTGCGCGGGGCGAGGCCGTGAGCACGGAGCGCTGGAGGGAGACCCGGTCGCTCTTCGACGCGGCGCGGGAACGCCGCCCCGAGGACCGGGACCGTTTCCTGCGCGAGGGGTGCGAGGACGAGGGGCTCCGAAAGGACGTTTCCGACCTCCTCACCGCCTCGGAGGAGGCGGGCGACTTTCTCGAGGAGCCGATCGTGGAGAGCGCGGAGCTCTTCCCCGGAGTCGCCCCGCGCCGGATCGGTCCCTACGCGGTGGTGCGGCGGATCGGCCTCGGCGGGATGGGCGCGGTCTACCTCGCGCACCGGAGCGAGACCCCGCTCTCGGACGTCGCCGTGAAGGTCATCAAGCGGGGGATGGACACGGAGCTCTTCGTCGACCGGTTCCGTCACGAGCGGGAGATCCTCGCCGGCCTCGACCACCCGAACATCGCCCGCCTCGTCGACGGCGGCGCCACGGACGACGGGCTCCCCTTCTTCGTCATGGAATACATCGAGGGGGAGCCGATCCACCGCTTCTGCGAGCGGAACGAGCTGACCCGCGAGGCGCGGCTCGACCTCTTCCTCGAGGTCTGCGCGGCGGTGGCCTACGCGCACCGGCACCTCGTCGTCCACCGGGACGTCAAGCCCGGGAACATCCTCGTCACCCGGGACGGCGTCCCGAAGCTCCTCGACTTCGGGCTGGCGAAGGTCCTCGACCCCGACCCGGCGGCCGAGGCGGCCAGCGGGACGGCGACCGGGCTCAGGATGCTCACTCCGGACTACGCGAGCCCCGAGCAGGTGCGCGGCGAACGGATCACGACCTCGACCGACGTCTACTCGCTCGGCGTCCTGCTTTACGAGCTCCTGACCGGCCGGCGTCCCTACCGGACGAGCCACCACACGCCGGAAGAGCTGGCGCGCGTCGTCTGCGAGGCCGAGCCGGAGAGGCCGCCGAGCGGCGCGCACGTGCCCGCCGACCTCGTGAACGTCCTCTTCATGGCGCTCCGCAAGGAGCCCTCGCGCCGCTACGCGTCCGTCGACCAGCTGGCGGAGGACGTGCGCCGGTACCGGAAGGGGCTTCCCGTCATCGCGCGGAAGGGGACGTTCAGCTACCGGGCGGCCAAGTTCCTGAAGCGCCACCGGGCGGGGGTCGCCGCGGCGTCGCTCGTCGTCCTGGCCGTGCTCGCGGGCCTCGCCTCGACGGTCTGGCAGGCGAGAAAGGCCCAGGCGGAGAGGGCGCGGGCCGAGAGGCGTTACGGAGAGGTGCGCCGCCTCGCCGGGAGCCTCCTCTTCGAGCTCGACGAGGCGATCGCCGACCTGCCCGGCGCCACGCACGCGCGCGAGCTCCTCGTGCGGCGAGCCCTCGAGTACCTGTCGACGCTCGAGACGGAGAGCGACGGGGACCTCTCGCTCCAGCGCGAGCTGGCCGTCGCCTTCCTCCGGGTCGGCGAGGTCCAGGCCCGCGGTTTCGGCCTCGACCTCGGCGAGATCTCGGGCGCGCTCGAGAGCTTCCACAAGGCGATGGTGATCCGCCAGCGGCTCGTCGACGCGAGCCCGTCGGACCTCGAGGCCCAGGACGACCTCGCGGAGAGCCTCCTCAGGATCGCCCGGGTCATGGGCCAGATGGGCGACGCGACCTACTACATCGCCTACGCGCGCCAGGCGGTCACCATCCGCGAGGTGCTCGCCGCCGCGAGGCCCGCGAACGCCGCCTTCCGGTCGGGCCTCGCGGCCGCCCACGAGACGCTGGGGAACGCCCTGATGTCGGAGGCCGACCTCCCGGGAATGCTCGAGGCCTTCCGCAAGCTCCTCGTGCTCCGCCGGGAGCTCGCGGGCGACGGCCCCGGCGCCTTCCGCTCCCGCTGCGACCTCGTGGACGCGCACTGGGACCTCGGTCTCGCGCTCGCCCTGAACGGGGACGGGGCCGGCGCCCTCGAGAGCTGGCGGAGGGCGGAGGCGCTCCTCGAGGAGCTCGGGGCGGCCTCGCCCGGCAGCGAGAGGGTCCGCTCCGCGCAGATGCGCACCTTCACGCAGGTCGGCGGGAGCCTGAACGCGCTGGGGCAGAGAGCCGCGGCGCTCCAGTACCTTCGCCGCGCCGCGGCGACCGGGGAGACGCTCCACGCCACCGACCGGGGAAACGCCGAGGTGCGTCACCGGCTCGCGGAGACGTACCTCGACCTCGGGACGACGCTCGCCGCGGCCGGAGCCGGGCGGGAGGCCGTGGAGGTCCTGGAGAAGGCCCGCGAGCTCCTCGAGCGGTGGTGGCGGGCGAGCCCCTTGAACGTCCAGATCGCCGTCACCCTCGCCGGGGTCTACGAGAGCCTCGGCCAGGCGCACGAGCCCTTCGCCCGGCCGGGGACGACCGGGCCCGCGGGCGCGGGCTGGCGAGCCGCCCGGTCCTGGTACCAGCGATCCCTCGACGTGTGGCACGACCTGGAGGCCCGCAATCGGCTCGCGAGGCTCTACCGGTCCCGAACGGAGCGGGTCGCCGAGGCGGTGCTGAAGTGCGACGCCGCGCTGGCGTCCCCCCGTTCGAACCGGGGGCCTTCGCCGACGGAGCGGGAGCTCACCGGGGGTCTGCCTGCCGGGTGATCCGCTGCCAGCCCTTTTCGCGCGTTAGGGTAGGGAGGTGGACCCGGTGTCGTCACGCGTCAGCCGCTCGGGAATGGCCGTCGTGGCCCTGGCGCTCGCCGTCGTGGCCCTCTCCGCGCGCGAGTTCCGGGCGATGTGGCGGACGGACGAGATCCGACCGGGGCCCGGCGTCACCCGTGTCGGGCGCCTTTCGGACGCGCAGCCGGCCCTCGCCGGGACGCCGGGCGACACCGCGGTCTACACGCTCGCCGCCCCGCCGGGCGCGCCGCCGGGCGGAACGGCGCTCGTCCTCGGCGGCACGCACGCCGACGAGCCGGCCGGCTACCTGGCCGCCGTCGTCCTCGTCGAGACCGCGATCGTCACAGCGGGGCGCCTGATCGTCATCCCGAGGGCGAACGCCTCGGGGTTCACGTACAACGTCCCGCAGGAGGCGCACCCGCAGCGGTTCGAGGTCCCGACGCCGCGGGGGCCGCGCGTCTTCACGTTCGGCGCCCGCGCGACGAACCCGGTCCACCAGTGGCCCGACCCGCAGGTCTACACGCACCGGGGCTCGGGGCAGGCCCTCTCGGGAGCCGAGACGAGGAACCTGAACCGGGCCTACCCCGGGCGGGCCGACGGCTCTCTCACCGAGAGAATCGCCTTCGCGATCACGTTGCTCGTCCGGGACGAGCGCGTCGATCTCGCGATCGACCTTCACGAGGCCGCCCCCGAGTACCCGGTCGTCAACACGATCGTCGCCCACGAGCGGGCGACCGAGCTGGCCGCCCTCGTGAACGTGAACCTGAGCGGCAGCGGGATCACGATCGGCCTCGAGCCGTCGCCGAAGACGCTGCACGGCCTGTCGCACCGGGAGTGGGGCGATGCCACGCCCGCCCTCGCCGTCCTGATGGAGACGGCCAACCCGGCCCAGGGACGCCTCCGGGGCCGGACGGACGCCGGCCTCGTCGTCACCGGCCGGGACCGCTACTTCCTCGCCGCCGCGCGCCGGCGCCGCCTGAACGTCCCGTTCGACGAGAACGGCTGGCCGCTCGACCTGCGGGTGGCGCGGCACCTGGCCGGCGTGACGCAGTTCGTGTCCGACCTCGGGATGTTCGACGAATCGAAAGGCATCGCCGTCACCGGTGTGCCGGCGTACGAGGACATCGTAGCCAACGGCGTCGGAGCGTACCTGCGGTGACCCGGCTCGCGATCCTGCTGGCCCTGTCCCTCGCGACGGGGCGGACCCTGGGCGCGGCCCCGGCCGCGGCGGCGACCCGGAACCCGGAGGTCACGGCGCCTCACGGCATGGTCGCCTCGGCCCACGCCCTGGCGTCGCAGGCCGGGCTCGAGCTCCTCCGGGCGGGAGGGAACGCGGTCGACGCCGCGGCGGCAGCCGCATTTGCCGTGGGAGTCGTGGAGCCGAACGCCTCCGGCATCGGCGGCGAGGGGCTGCTCGTCCTCTACAGGGCCGACACCCGCGAGGCGGTCGCCGTCGACTACCGGTCGACGGCCCCGCGACGGCGGCGTACCCCGGAAGGGTCCCCTCGACCGGCCACTCCGCGGTGGCGGTGCCCGGAACCGTCGCCGGCCTCGCGCTCGCCGTGGAGAGGTACGGGACGAAGAGCCTCGCCGAGGTGATGGCACCGGCCATCCGGCTCGCGCGCGACGGGTTCGTCGCGAGCCCCACCCTGGCCGGAATCGTCGCCGACTCGTTCGAGGAGCTCGCCGCGAACGCCCCGCTCGCGTCCGTCTTCTGCCCGGACGGCCTGCCGGTCGAGGCGGGCGCGACCGTGAAGAACCCCGACCTCGCGACCACCCTCGAGAAGATCGCGCGCTACGGACCGGACGTCTTCTACCGCGGCGGGATCGCCGAGGCGATCGTCGCCGAGAGCGCCGCGAACGGAGGGTTCCTCTCGAGGTCCGACCTCGCGGGCTACCGGGCGATCCTCCGCGAGCCGGTGAGGGGGAAGTACCGCGGCGTCACCGTCCTTTCCGGCCCGCCGCCCGTCGGCGGCACGCCGGTGATCGAGGCGCTGCAGATCCTGGACCGGTTCCGCGTCCGCAAGGGCCGACCGCTCGCCCCGGAGACGGTGCACGCCGTCGCCGAGTCGCTCAAGCGCGCCTACGCCGACTACCACGCCTTCGTCGCCGACCCCGGCTTCGTCGCGGTGCCGCTCGACCGGCTCCTCTCGCGCGCCTACGCGAAGCGGAGGGCGAAGGAGGTCGACAGGAACCGGATGACCGCGAAGGTCGTGGCCGGCGAGGTCCCCCGGGATCCGGGCCCGTCCACGACGTCGCTCGTGGTGGCCGACCGGCACGGCAACCTGGTCTCCCTCACTCAGACGATCTCCGACTTCTTCGGGGCGAAGGTGATGGTCGCGGGGACGGGGATCATCCTCAACAACGAGATGAAGAACTTCTCGGCGCGCGGCGTCAACGCGATGGCGCCCGGGAAGCGGATGCGGACCCTGATCGCCCCGACCGTTCTCCTTCGGGGGAGCAAGCCGTTCGCGGTCCTCGGGACGCCCGGGGGACCCCGGATCAGCGCGACGACGGTGCTTCTCGTCTCCAACCTCGTCGACCACGACATGCCCGTTCAGGAGGCGATCGAGGCCCCCCGCTACTACGCCCGGGACACCGAGAAGGACCTGGCGGTCGAGTCGCGGTTCCCGAAGGAGACGCGGGAGGCCCTCGCCTCTCTCGGCTACACGTTCCAGGAGATGAAGGACTACGACCTCTTCTTCGGCGGCGCCCAGGCCATCGTCATCGACCGCCGCACGGGAAACCGCGCCGGCGGCGCCGACCCTCGCCGGGACGGAACCGTGTCCGGGTACTGAGACGGACCCTCTGAAAGGACGACCATGAAGAAAACGCTCTCCGTCCTCGCCGCCACGCTCGCTTCCTTCGCCCTGGTCCGGCCGGCTCCGGCCGCCCCGCCGCCCGTCTTCGAGGGGCCCGGGGTCCTCTCGTCGATCGGCCAGAGCTCGGACATCGCGGTGGTCAAGGTCCTCCTCAACACCAAGCTGAAGCTGGGGCTCGACGTGAAGCCGCTGGCCCAGCCGGCCGACCTCGCGGGGCAGAAGTCGCTCGTCGTCGTCGTCGGCGCGAGCACGAAGGGGCTCGGGGCGGCCGGGCTCGACGTCGCCAGGGAGACCGAGCGGGCGAAGGCGCTCCTCGAAGCCGCGCGCGCGAAGGGAATCGGGGTGATCGCGCTCCACACCGGCGGCGGCTCGCGGCGCGGAAAGACGACGGACGACCTCGTCAAGCTCGTCGTGCCGCTCTCGGACTACGTCGTCGTCGTCGCGGGCGGGAACAAGGACAAGTCGTTCCAGGCGGCCGCGGGAGCGCGCCCGGTCCCGATCGTCGAGGTCGAGTCGCTCGCGGCCGTCGGCGACGCCGTGAAGGCCGTCTTCCGGGAGACCCGTGCCCCCTGACCCTTCGCTCCTCGGCCGGCTCCCGTCCGGCTGGGCGGAACCGGCGACGCTCCTCGTGATGATCGGCGTCTTCGGAGCGCTCTCGGCGCGGCTCCGCTGGCAGACCGGGATCGCGCTCGGCGTCGCCGCGTGGGCCGGCGCGGCGGCCAACGGCCACCTGCTGCCCCTCCGGCAGCTCGTGGAGGGGGGAACGGCCTACATCGACCCCCTCCTCGCCATCGCGACGGCGATGATCTTCATGCGCGTTCTCCTCGACGGCGGCGCGCTCGCGTCGATCGGCGGGGCGGTGGAGCGGGCCTTCGGCTCCCGTCCCCTCTTCCTCGTCCCTTCCGTGATGCTCATCGTGATGTTCCCGGGGATGATCACCGGCTCGTCGACGGCCTCGGTCCTGACGACCGGCGTCATGGCCCTGACGATCCTGGGCGGGCTCGGCCTGCCTCCCGAGCGGTCGGCGGCCTTCGTCGCGATGGGGGGTGTCCTCGGGATGGTCGCGCCGCCGATCAACATCCCCGCGATGATCATCGGGGCCGGGCTCGACCTGCCCTACGCGGGGTTCGGCGTGCCGCTTTCGCTCATCGCCTTTCCGACGGCCCTCCTCACGGGCTACCTCCTCGCGTGGCCGCTCCTCCGGCAGGGAGGCGCCCCTCGCGCGCCGCGGGAATCGTCCGGGGAGTCCCTGCCGGCGCCGGCCGTCCCGCTGGGACGCGCCCTCCTGGGCCCCGCGGCGGCGGTCCTCCTGATGGTCCTGCCGCGGGTCGCGCCAGCAGCCGTCCCGGATCCCGGCCTGCCCCTGGCGTTCCTCGCGGCGGCCGCGGTCGCGGTCGTCTCGATGCCGCGCTTCGACGTCTGGTATTCGTGTCTCCGCGCGACAGAAGAAGCGCTGCCCGTCCTCGGCATCCTCGTCGGCGTGGGGGCGTTCATCCAGGTCCTGACGCTGACCGGGGCGCGCGGGTTCGTCGTCTCCCTCATGATCGCGTCGCCCGCGGGAGCGCTCATCGCCGTCGCGGCCATCGGGCTACCCCTGTTCGGAGCGATCTCGGCCTTCGGGTCGGCCTCCGTTCTCGGGGTGCCCCTCCTCCTTGCGCTCCTCGGGCGCAGCGACGTCGTCGTCGCCTCCGGTCTCTCCGCCCTCGCCTCGATCGGCGACCTGATGCTCCCCGTCGCGCTCGCGCCGACCCTCGCCGCGCAGGCCGCGGGCGTCGACCGCCTCGTCGTCCTCCGCCGCTGCGTCGTTCCCGCCCTCCTCCTGGTAGCCGCCGCCGTCGTCGTCCTCGTCGCCGCTCCCGCCATCGGGCGGCTGGCGAGCTGAGGGGAGGTCCGATGCTGATCGTCTACCGCCTCATCGCCGCGCTCCTCGCCCTCCTCGTCCTCGTCGTCACGCTCCGCGAGCGCGCCTCGCTCGGGGCGAGGGTCGTCGGAGGGATGGTCCTCGTCCCGCTCGTCCTCCGGCTGCTGCTCGTGAAGTGAGCCTCCGAATGCGTCCTCTCCGGCTCCCCGCCCTCGTCACGCTCTCAGCCCTCGCGTTCGTCGCCCCCGCGTGCCGGGCCACGTCCCCCGTTCCGCCCGCGAGCCCCGCCACCGCCGCACCGGTCCGCCTCCCGCGCGGCACGCCGGAGACCCACGACATCCGGACGGGCCCGGGAGTCACCCGCACCCTGATGCTCTCGGACTACCACCCGTCGCTCGCCGGCACCCCGGGCGACACGCCGGTCTACGTCCTCGAGGGGAAGGAGCCGGGCGGCACGTGCGTCGTCGTCGGCGGCACGCACCAGAACGAGCTCGCGGGGATCTTCGCCGCCACGGTGCTCGTCGAGACCGCCCGGGTGAGCCGGGGCCGCCTGGTCGTCGTCCCCCGGGCCAACAACTCGGCCGTGACGCTGCGCGACGAGAAGCGCCCCGCGCCCGAGTGGGTCGTCATCGCCTCTCCCTCGACGCCGCCCTCCGCCTCGCGCCGCTTCCGGTTCGGCTCGCGCCTGACGAACCCCTTGCACCAGGGGGCGCCGGACCCGGCCGAGGTGAGGCTGCCCGGCGCGTCGAAGGCGCTTCCCGGCTACGAGGCGCGAAACCTGGACCGGGCCTTCCCGGGATCCGCGGAGGGACCGCTCACCCGGCAGGTCGCTTTCGCGATCGTCGAGCTCCTGCGCCGCGAGAAGGCCGACCTGGCTTTCGACCTCCACGAGGCGCCGCCCGCTTCCCGGCTCTCCTGGATGCTCGTCTCCCACCCCCGTGGCCTCGACCTGGCGGCGGAAGCGATCCTCGAGCTCGACGCCGCGGGGCTCCCGATGAAGCTGGAGGCTTCGGACGAGGGGTTCCGGGGCCTGTCGCACCGCGAGTGGGGCGACGCCACGCCCGTCCTGTCGTTCCTCGTCGAGACCCCGAACCCGAACCAGGTCGAGGGGGCTCGCGACGTCGAGCCGGTCAGCCACCCCGAGTACCCGCTCGCCTCCCGCATCGCCGCGCAGCTCCAGACGGTCCTGACGGTCGTCGCGACCCATGCCGCGTCGGCCCCCCCGGAGCGGCGGATCGAGCTCGCGCCCGGGCCCGACTACCGGCTCATCGGCAGGAAGGGGCTCGGGGAGTTCCTTCTCTGGTGAACGAGACGGCCGCGATCCTGGGCTGCCTCGCCGTGATCCTCGCGGCGGGCCTCGTGGAACGTCTCCTCCGGGATCGCGCCCACTCGGGAATCCCGATCCGGGTCCACGTCAACGGGACGAGGGGAAAGTCGACCGTGACGCGCCTCGTCGCCGCGGCCCTGCGCGCACACGGAGTCCCGACTCTCGCCAGGGTCACCGGGACCGAGGCCCGGGTCGTCCTGCCCGACGGGACGGAGAGGCCCGTCCGCCGCCTCGGCCCGGCGAACGTCCGCGAGGAGCTCCGCTTCCTCCTCCTGGCACGCCGCCTCGGCGTAAGGGCGGTCGTCGTCGAGTGCATGGCGATCCGGCCCGACCTGCAGCACGCGGCGGAGCGGGACATGGTCGTCTCGACGATCGGCGTCGTCACGAACGTCCGCACCGACCACACGGAGGTCATGGGAGAGAGCCTGCCCGAGATCGCCGCCTCGCTCGCGGCGACGGTGCCCCGGGGAGGCGTCCTCGTCCTCGGCGCGCCCGATTTCGCCGGGCTCTTCCGCGAGCGCGCGGCCGGTCTGGGAGCGCGGGTGGTGGTCGCCGGGCCGCCGCCGGGCGCCTCGGCCACGCCGTGGCTCGACGAGAACGTCGCCACGGCGCTCGAGGTCACGCGGCTCCTCGGCGTGCCGGACGACGTCGCCCTCCGCGCCATGTCCGCCGCCCCGCCGGATCCGGGCGCCTTTCACGAGCACACCGCGAGCGTCGCGGGCCGCGAGGTCCCCGTCCTCGACGCGCGCGCGGCCAACGACCCCGAGTCGTTCGCCCTCCTCTGCGGGGGCTCGGCCGCCCTCAGGGAGGCGGGCCGTCCGGTCCTCGCGGTCTTCAATCACCGGCACGACCGCCCGGATCGCCTGCGCCGCTTCGCGCCGGCGCTCGCGGCGCTCCCGGACGCGCACGTCCTCCTCACGGGAGACCGGCCGGCGTGGTCCCTCGCCCGGGCGTCCCGGCACGCGGGGGGGGCGGCGTTCCGGTTCGTGCCGGTGAGCCGGCTGCGGGAGGCGGTTCAGGCCTCGGGCGCCCGCGCCATCGTCCTCTGCGGGAACACGCGCGGCCTGCCGGTTGCCGGGGTCGTGGGAGGATCGCCCCGTGGTTGAGCTCGCGATCGCGCTCGGCATCGCCGTGAGCCTCCTCGTCACCGAGGTCCTCGGCGTCTCGGCCGCCGGGCTCGTCGTCCCCGGCTACCTCGCGCTCCACTTCGACCAGCCGGGCCGCCTCGCCGCGACCTTCGCCGTCGCCCTCGCCACGTGGGCGCTCGTCCGGTTCGTCCTGGCCCGCCTCGTCGTCCTCTACGGGCGGCGAAGGCTCGCGGTCGCGGTCCTCGCCGGGTTCCTCCTGAACGTTCTTTTCGACCGCGTCCTCTTCGCCCTCCCGGCCCAGCCCGTCGACGCCCGCGTCATCGGGTACATCGTCCCGGGCCTGATCGCCAACGAGGCCGTCTCCCAGGGCGTCGTCCCCACGGTGGCCGTGACTCTCCTCGTCGCCGTCGTGGTCCGCCTCCTCCTCGTCCTCGTCCTCGCCGGAATGCCGTGAGGCCCGACGCGTCTTCGTTCCTCCGCCGGTCCCGCGTGCCGCCGTGGGCGCTTCTCGCCGCGGCGCTGGCGGCCGCGGGTGCGTGGCACCTCGCCGAGCCGCGCCTCACCCGGCGCGCGCCCGCCGCCACCGGGCTCGCGACCCGCGCCGCCGCGGCCGAGGCCA
>CALMDF010000081.1 GCA_937864895.1 uncultured Holophagales bacterium
GCCGACAGGCGAGCCTTCTTCCGGATCCTCTCCGCGGCGAGCCGCACCGGGGTGAGGGGGTTCTTGATCTCGTGCGCCATCCGCCGAGCCGCCTCCTCCCACGCCGCGGCGCGCTCGGCCTTCACGAGGGCCGTCGTGTCCTCGAGCGTCACGACCCAGGCCGTGCGCTCCCCGGCCTCGCCCCCGACGCCGGTGACGTGGGCCTCGAGGACGATCGGCTCGCGGGCGCCGGGCGCGGCGAGCGAGAGCGTCGCCTCGCGCGGGCCCGCGCCGCGGAAGGCCCGGTCGAGGAACTCGCCGAGGGGCCTCGTCCACTCCTCCCCGAGAAGCGACGAGAGCGAGAGGGTCGACTCCGCCCCGGAGGCGCGGAGCATCCGGAGGGCCGCGTCGTTCAGGCCGACGACGGGGGCGCCTTCGCCCTGCTCCGCGAGGGGCCCGAACGCCAGGACGCCGACGTCGAGGTGGGCGAGGATCGTCCGGATCCGGAGCCGGTCCTCGTCCATCCGGGCGTAGGCCGTGCCGAGCTCCGCGTTCGCCGAGACGAGCTTCCCGCGGCTCTCGCGCAGCTCGTCGGTCATCGCGTTGAACGCGCTCCCGAGCATCCCGATCTCGTCGCCCCCCTCCACCTCGACGCGCGTGTCGAAGTCGCCCGCCCCGACCCGGCGCACCGAGGCCGCCAGGGCGGCGATCGGCCGCGTCACGCGCCGGGCCAGGACGAGCCCCACCCACACGGCCGCCAGGAGGACGAGGAGGGCGAGGAGGAGGAAGAGGAGGACCTGGACGGCCTGGAGCGACGTCCTCTCGGCCTCGAGCTGCGCGAAGGCCGACGTCGCGCGGGAGAGGGCGCGGAGCGGGGCGGCTTCCTCGGGCGGCTCGTAAGTGCCGAGGACGAGGATTCCCGCGGGGACGGAGACGACGGTCCGGCCCACCTGCCCCTCGCTCTCGAGGGAGTCGATCCGCCTCACCGCGCCGCGGGCGCGGGCCGCCGAGATCCACTCGGCCGAAGGTTCCCTCACGTCCCTGAGCGGCCACCGCGGCGCGCTCACGGCGAGCGCGGCGGCGCGCGGGTCCGCTCCCGCGGGGCGCAGCTCGAGGTAGTCGAGCCCCGACTCCTCTCGGGCCGAGGAGAGGATCGCGAGGCGCGACGCCTCGCTCCGCGCCTCGGAGAGGGAGGACGCGAGCCTCGAGGCGACGCGGCGCTCCCTCTCGCCCGCGCGCTGTCGCACGAGCTCGACGACCTCGCGTCCCGCGGCCACGGTCTCGGTCACGGGTGGCTGGAACCAGAGGTCCACGCTCCGCTGGAGGAGGCCGGTCGTCGGGAGGATGAGGAGGGCGATCGGGAGCAGGGCGAGGCCGACGTGCGTCAGGACGACGCGAACGCGGAAGCGCGAACCGAAGACCCCGCGCCTCGAGTCGAGGAGGAGCCGGACCGCGCTCCGACCGAGGACGAGGAGGAGCGCCAGGATCAGGACGACGACGATGTAGAAGAGGACGAAGAGGAGGACGCGGTTCGTCGCCGCCGGCGCGGCGAGCTCCCGGGCCCGGAGGACGAGCGCGTAGATGCCCGCCAGCGCGAGGCCGAGCGTGAGGCCGACGCCGAGGAGGACCCTGTTGTCCCTCGCCCACGGGGTCCTCAAGGGGCTTCTCCCTCGCCCCTCCAGACGAAGACGGGCGAGCGCCGCCAGTCCGTTCCGGTGCGCGTCGGGACGACCCCGAGGACCATCCCGGAGCCGTAGAGGCAGCGGACCCTCACGACGAGGCGCTTCCCGGCGAGCTCGGAGCCCAGGGCGAAGGAGGGGATGCCGGGGAGGGTCGTCAGGGCCCGCTCGGCCTCCTCGCGCGAGGGGACGACGACCGTCTCCATGAGCCGCCCGTCGAGGCGCTTCTCGAGGCCGTAGTCGCCGCTCATGGGCCGGTAGGTCGCCGTCACGTCGTACCGCCGCTCGTCCCTCAGCCCGTCCCACCAGTGCTCGCGGGAGACGAAGAGGCGGATCTCCCAGGCGGCGGTCGTCGGGAGGCCCGAGGCGAGGCGCTTGACGACCTCGGCGGGAAGCCCCGGCGAGAGCCTCGTCTCGACCCTCACGTCTCGTCCCGAGAGGGAGGTCACGACGTCCGGGATCCTGGGCTCCTCGTCAGCGGCGCGGGCGACGCCCGGCAGCAATGCGACGGCGGCGATCGCCGCGGCGAGGATCAGGAGCGGGCGTGGGCTCGGGCGCACCCGCGCATTGTGCGCGGAATCTTCAGCGCCCGGCGAGAGCGACCGATTCGTGGTCCGGCTCGGAGCGGCGCAGGTGTTCGCCGGCGGCGGCCTGGCGGATCTCCCGGGCGAGCGCCGCGTGGAGCGCGTGGCCGGCGCGGTGCGCGATCACGTGTCCGACGACCGGCCGCCCGACCAGGGCGAGGTCGCCGATCAGGTCGAGGGCCTTGTGGCGGACGAACTCGTCCGCGAAGCGGAGCCCGCCGTTCACGACGTCGCTGTCGCCGACGACGATGCAGTTGTCCTCGCGGGCGCCCTGGGCGAGGCCCTTCGAGCGGAGGTAGTCGTACTCCGCGAGGAAGCCGAACGTCCGGGCCGGGGCGAGGTGCTGGGCGTAGGTCTCGGGCGTCAGGACGAGGGAGATCGACTGGCGGCCGACGGCCGGGTGCGGGAAGTCGATGGAGTAGGAGACGCGGAGCTCCTTCGCCGGGCGGATCTCGATCCACTTCCCGTCGGGGCCACTCACGGAGAGGGTCCTCGGGACGGTGAAGGGGCGGGAGGCCGAGCCTAGCGAGACGAGGCCGGCGGAGCGGATCTCGGCGACCCAGGGGGCGGAGCTGCCGTCGAGGATCGGGACCTCGGGGCCGTCCACCTCGACGGTCAGGTTGTCGAGGCCGAGGCCGACCGCGGCGGAGAGGAGGTGCTCGACCGTCCCCACCTCGCGGCCCCTCTCGCCGAGGGAGGTCGCGAAGTCGAGGCGGCCCGCCTCCTCGGCGAGGGCCGGGAGGACGGCGCCGACGTCGGTGCGGACGAAGACGATTCCGCGGCCCGCCGGGGCGGGACGGAGGACGGCCTGGATCTGGCGACCGGAATGGAGGCCCACGCCGGAGACCGAGATCGTGCGGCCGAGAGTCGTCTGCAACCTCATCACGCGCCCTTCTACGCACGCGGGATGCCAGTCGGACTCACCCGAAATTCCTCTCTTTCCGGCACTTGTGCGTCGGTTCCGGCCGGGGAGCGTCGAAGGTTCGCATCACGGTGTGGCGTCTGTGCAACACCCCGCCGAGCGCTCGCCCCCCGTCGTCACGGGCATACTCCCCGGCGTGACACCCCGCCCCGCGACACCCCCCGCGAAGAAGGAAAAGGACGTCGCCGTCCGCCCGGTCGCCACGAACCGCAAGGCGTTCCACGAGTACTTCGTCGAGGAGAAGATGGAGGCGGGCCTCGAGCTGACGGGGACCGAGGTCAAGTCGCTCCGCGAGGGGCGCGCGAACCTGACCGACGGCTGGGTCGAGTTCGCCTCGGGGCAGGCGTACCTCCACGGCGTCCACGTCTCGCCCTACGACCCGGGCTCCTACATGAACCCCGACCCGACGCGCAAGCGCCGCCTCCTCCTCCACAAGCGCGAGATCCTGAAGTGGGCGACGAAGGTGCAGCGCTCCGGCGCCACGTGCATCCCGCTCTACCTCTACTTCCGCGGCCCGCGCGCCAAGGTCGAGATCGCCCTCGTCACGGGCAAGAAGCTCCACGACAAGAGGGAGACGATCAAGCGGCGCGAGGCGGACCGGGAGAGCCGCGCGGCGATCAAGGCGGGGCGGACGCGGTAGGGGGCCGGCCGACGCTACAATGACAGTGGCGGTTCGGGCCGAGACCCCAGACCGGCCCGTCCTCCCGCGAGAGAGGGTCAGCCGCGGTCTCGGGCCACTTTCCTGGGGGAAGGCGCCATGACGGGGCTGGGGCGTCTCTCAGCGCGGAGGAGGACGAGATGGGCGGATCGGCTCTCTGGCGGGGTCTTGGTGCGGCATTCTTCTCGGTCCCGCTCCTCTGGGGCTTCAAGGCCCCGGCTGTCGAGCGTGCCAGGCCGGAGGGGACGCCTGCGGTCACGACGCCCCCCGGGGGCTCCGCGTCCCGGAACCTGATCGTCATCCCGGCGGACTACAAGTCCACCTATCCCTTCAAGCTCCGATTCGCCGACGTTCCTGAAAACGAGCACCGGATCGACCTCTCCGCGATCCGGTTCTCGACGGACCGGCTCGTGACGCGGGACGAGAAGGGAAACCGGAAGTTCCAGGAGCCCGACCTGAGCTCGTTCCCGAAGGGGCTCGTCCGGGCCGCCTTCGCCCAGGGCGTCACCGACGAGTTCATCGTTCAGGCCAAGACCCCATCGGCGCAGGCGACCCTCCGGAAGCTCCTCGAGACCTCGGGAATCCGGATCCTCGGCTACATCCCGGACGGGGCCTACCTCGTCAGGCTCGACGAGCAGGTGCGGTCGAAGCTCGAGAGGGCCGACCCGGTGTTCTGGATCGGTGTTCACCAACCGGCCTACCGGGTCGCGCCGGACCTCGACTTCGTCGTCGAGCAGGACGAGGCGCACAGGCTTCGGATCCGGGCGAGGCTGGACGCCGAGGAGTACCCGAACGAGGTCGCCGTGAGGGAGGCGCTGCGGACTCTCCCCAACGTCGAGATCCTGGACGTCACTCGCGGACGTCGAGACTGGATCGTCCGCATCTCCGGTGCGGCAGGTCTCGCCCGAGTTCTCGTTACCCGGAAAGGCGTTCTGTGGGTGGAGAGGTTCGTCGACTTCAAGCTCCACAACAACGTCGCCCGTACTTCGGCCGACGTGCCAACGGGACGTGGGGCGGCGCCCGGGCCGATCATGGACGTTGAGGACGTCTGGGCGCGCGGGATCCGGGGTGAGGGCCAGATCGCCTCGGCC